>JANOHG010000883.1:0-5431 GCA_031406375.1 Archangiaceae bacterium
TACGGCTTTGCTTTGCGAATGTCGTAGTTCACGCCGCAGGCCCGCAGACAAGGTCCGGTGAACCCATAGTCGAGCGCGTCTTCAGTGGTGATCACTCCGGTTCCACGGCAGCGATCGGTGAAGATCCGGTTGCGCGTCAGCAGGCCGCCCACTTCGTCGATCAGCTCGACCGTTCGATCGAGCGTCTTGATCGTCTTCTCGATCCAACCTGGAGGCAGGTCGCGGTTGCAGCCACCGATGCGGCCGAAGTTCGTCGTCAGTCGCGCGCCGGTTAGCTCAGTGACGCGATCGGTGATCAGTTCGCGGGCCTCGATGCCGTACAGAAATGCGGCGAACGCGCCGAGCTCGAGACCCAGCGCACCTGTGGCCGTGATGTGATCGTGAATTCGGTGCAGCTCACTTCCAATCACCCGGATGTACTTCGCGCGCTCAGGGATCTCGATTCCCATCAGCTTCTCGACCGCGTTGAGGAAGCCAAAGTTGTTCATCAGCGCCGACACGTAGTTCAGCCGGTCGGTGTACGGCAGACACTGTGTCCAAGTGACGCTCTCGCAGCTCTTCTGAAAGCCGCGGTGAAGAAATCCGATCTCGGTGTCAACCTTGGAAAGGATCTCTCCGTCGAGTTCGACCCGCATCCGCACCGTGCCATGCATCGCTGGGTGCGAAGGGCCGAGGTTGATCACCATGTTCTTCGTCTGCAGGTGCGATTCCAGCTCGTCGTTGTCGGGCGTCGGGTCGTAGTCGTCGTGAGCGATGGGGTCGTGAGCCATTTTGTGTCCGGTCAAGCGCTGGTGCCGTTGGTGCCCGGCCCGCGGAAGATGTCTTTGATCGGCCGTTCGGGAATCAACGGCTGCCGGTCACGCAGCGCGTAATCCTTGCGCAACGGGTGCCCTTTGAACTCTTCGTACAACAGCATCCGACGCAGATCGCCGTGCCCGGTGAACGTGATGCCGTAAAAGTCCCACGCGAGCCGTTCTGCCCAGTTCGCGCCCTGGTACACAAACCGGATCGTCGGCAGGTTGCAGTCGTCCTCAGGCACCCTCACCTTGAGGCGAACGTGCTCGTTTCGTTCGATGTTGAAGAAGAAATACACGACCTCGAAGCGCGGATCGTTGTCCGGAAGCTGCAGCCGATCGACGCAATCCATCGAGATGAAGAGCTTGAAGCCCAGCTTTTCTTTGATGGCTTGCGCGACCCGAACGATGGCCTCGCGACGAACCACTCCCCATTCGGCGCCCGTGCGGTCGTGGTAGCGCTGTGTCACTGCGTCGGGAAGCTGCTGCTGAATCTGATCGAGCGCCCAGGTGCTCAAGCTTTTGCCTCGAAGAATAAGGTGCGAAACGCGCGGGCGTTATACCGGGACCCCCAGGGGCGTCAACGATGATTCGCCTGAGACTTTGAGGGCTTACAAGCTCAACGTGCGGGGTTGGCGTCCGGACAAACCTCGAGGCTCTCCAGGGGTGAATCAACCCTTGGCATTCCTTTGGCGAAGGTCGCGAGGAAACAACGGTATTGGTACTTCGGGCCAGCCGTCTGAAAGACGATTTCGTGGCCATCTTGGATCCCGTCGCCCAGCCGCTGGACGACCGTTCGAGTGACGAAGCGCCCGTTCGGGCGTTGCAGGTTGCCGACGACAGGGTAGGGCACCACCGCTGCACCTGAGAACGCCATCACGTCGGGGTAGGAAGCGAACTCGCGCAGCTCGTCGCTCGCCGCGTCCAGCGCGTCTCCCGCGAGATCCAGCTGCATCGACAGCGATGAGGCATTCGCCATCGGAGGCAAGATGTAGTGATCGACGATTCCTTGAAACATCAGCACATGGGCGTCCATCCGCGCTCCGTAAAGCGGCGGGTCGGCCGCCTCTGCAGCCCACTGCATCAGTGAGATGCCGGGGTCGCCCGCGGTGACTCCATAAAAGCGCCTGGTGTAGCCGAGCATGAACTCGGTGATGCGCCGCACCGGCAGCGGTTTCATTTTGTACAGAAGGTTGTTGCTCCAGCTGCCACCCGCGCCGCTGAGAATCGCTGCCCCGAACCGCGGCTCGAAAGCGAGCGCCAGTGGCGCGATCGTCGCCCCCATCGAGTGGCCGAACAACGCGAGCCTCGAGGTGTCGAAACGCACCCGCGCGTCGGCGAGCCCCCCGCATCCACGCGCGTCAACCGTCAGCGTGTCGAGAAGTCGCGCGGTCAACATCAGCTCTGCGGCCGACTGGCGCAGGTTGTCGCGAATCGCCGCGGGATTGGTGGCGTTGAAGATCAAGAATTGCTCGTCGGCGTTCGCGGCATTTCGCAGGCCCCCCAGCGGTCCATCGACGCTGATCGCGGCGAAGCCCGCCCGCGCGAACTCGAGCGCAGGCCCCGAGCCAGGCGCAATCTCACCGTTCGAAGGCCGCGCTCCATGCTCGACCAGCGCGCGATTGCCGCCTGCTCCAGTGCGCGAGAACACCACCGTCGGAAAGCCGCCGGGCGGCATCGGCACCCGGGGCAGCGTCAGCAACACCCCCGCGCGCTCATAGCGCTGGCGCACCAGCTCGCCCGCATCATCGAAGACCCAGGTTCCGCCGGTGTGCTCGTACGGCGGCACGCCTGTCTGGTACTGCGGCATGTCGATCGTCGCCTGGTAGACGCAGAACTTCGGAAAGGTCTCGGCCGCCTCGAATGGTGAGTGAAGCGTCGGTTGCTCGCGCGACAGCGCCTTGCGGGTCGCTTCCATCCCCAAAAGCGGAACATCGGTTCGGAAGACGGCGATCGCGGCCAGCTCTTCGATCAGAATGACCTTGCGCAAGACCTCGATCGCGGCGCGAACTTCACCGAGCGCGGGTGGCATTAACCCGCTGGGTTCTCCCCCTTCGAGCAGGGTTCGCACAGCGGGTGGCACCCCCAACGCGCGGCCCCATTGGTCGTGAACTCTCACCGTGACGACCGCCGCGTACAGCGTCGACGGGCGAAGGGGAATCCCCTGGTAGGGAATCAGGGTGAGCAGGTTATTAGCGCCGAATCGACCCCCGTCTTGCTGGAACACCACCTCGATCGGCATCCGCCGTCCGTAGGCGGGCGAGGTGGGGTCAACGTCGATCAAATAGACCGAGGCCTGCGTGCCCGTCGTTTGCTTCGCCGTCGGCAAAGTCGATGGATCAAGCGGTGCGGTTGCTGCGAAGAAGATGCCTGCCGTCGTCGAGAAGCCGCGCGCTTCGGCGCTCAACAGCGCGAGCGCGGCGTCGACCACCGTCGCTTTGCCCCTGCTGGGAAAACCCGAAAGGTCGATGCGTCCGTCGGCCTTGCGCAGATCTTCGTTTGGAAACGGCGCGCTGTAGAAACCACCGCCGCGCGAGTAGTCCATCAACATCATCGTCAGTCCGGAGGACTGCGGCACCTGCTCGCACATCGGAGACAGACCGACTCCGACGAAACCAACCACCACATTCATCAACCGCATCTGCGATCCTTCGGCACTTCGCGCTCAACCGGACGAGCGCGCACGTTTCGAGGATCGCACTTCCTCATCCCCTTCGCATCTGGCGCCGGTGTAGGCCCCGCTTACGTTATGTCAGGCCGGTAACTGTGCCGTCGGTCGACAGGTCGAGGTGGTGCGCCGCGGGCACGCGCGGAAGCCCCGGCATCGTCAGGACTTCTCCAGTGAGCGCGAGCAAGAATCCGGCTCCGGCGCGAACGCGGATCTCGCGAACCGTGAGAGTGAAATCCACCGGAGCCCCCTGCGCCGTTGCGTCGTCCGACAACGACAGATGCGTCTTCGCCATGCACACCGGCAGCAGTCCGTGGCCATCGGTGACCGCTTTGGCGAGCTGCGCGCGCGCGTCGCGGGTCAGCTCGACTGATTTCGCGCCGTAGACTTTGGTGGCGATCGCGCGGATCTTCTCTTCCGCCGAGGCCTCAAGCGGGTAGCTGAACTTTGCGATTGGCGTCGGGCCCTTCACCGTTTCGGCGACGAGATCAGCGAGCGCGAGCGAGCCCTTGCTTCCGTCGATGAACCCGGTGTTGCGCGCGCACGCAGCGCCTTCGTTCGCGGCGAGGTTCTCGACCAGAGCCAGCTCTTCGGGCTTGTCGTCGCTAAAGACGTTGATCGCGACGATCGCAGGCAGCCCGAAGGTATGCCGAATCGCATGAAGGTGACGCGCGACGTTCTCGAACCCCTTCTCGATCGTCGCAAGGCCTAGGGTGTCGCCGCCGTGAAAGCGCAGCGCCCGCACGGTAACCACCAACACCACGCACGATGGCCACAGCCCGGCTTGTCGGCACTTGAGATCGAGGAACTTTTCGCCCCCCAGGTCGAAGGCGAACCCCGCCTCGGTGCAGACGATGTCGGACAGGCCCAAGGCTGAACGGGTCGCGGCGATCGAGTTGCAGCCATGCGCGATGTTGGCGAACGGACCTCCGTGCACGAATGCCGGAGCTCCGTCTTTGGTCTGGGCCAGATTCGGCAGGATCGCTTCACTCAGCAGCGCAGCCATCGCGCCAACGGCTTCGAGATCGTCGGCAGTGACGGCATTGCCACTCGCGTCGGTGCCGACAATCAGCCGGCTCAGCCGCTTCTTCAGGTCATCGAGCCCATCGGCCAAGCAGAGCACCGCCATCACTTCGGAAGCAGCCGTGATGTCGAACCCGTCTTCGCGTGGGGTGCCGTGCGCAGAACCGCCGAGCCCGATCACCGTGTTGCGCAGGAAGCGATCGTTGAGATCCAAGCAGCGCTTCCAGCTGATCTGTTTCAGCGGTGCGGGGGCCTGAAAGTGCAACGCGTTGTCCGCGAGCGCGGCGAGCAGGTTGTTTGCCGAAGTGATGGCATGAAGATCGCCGGTGCAGTGCATGTTGATCTTCGCCGAAGGCTCGAGCGTCGCTTTACCGCCGCCGGTGCCGCCGCCTTTTGCGCCGAAGATTGGGCCCAGCGACGGCTCGCGCAGCGCAGCCATCGCCCGGTGGCCGCGGGCAACGAGCCCCTGAGTGAGGCCGATGGTGGTGGTGGTTTTTCCTTCGCCATATTTGGTCGGCGTCATCGCCGAGACGAGCACCAACTTTCCGCGCACTGCTTGGTTGCGAAGGCGTTCGGCCGTTGGCCAGGCAAGTTTGGCCAGGTGCGGGCCAAAGAGGAGGAGATCTTCAGCAGACAAATCGAGCGAACGGGCGACTTCCAGGATTGGGCGCATGGGCGCGCGGAACCTAATCGCATTCGGCTTGCAGACCGAAGGACGGACGACAGCGCATCAAACAGATTCTGTACGCGCAGTGGGGTGATCAACTAAGCGCGCTACGTGCCTTCCGACGCCGACATCCTCAAAGCGTTGACCTCTGCGCTGCAGGACAGCTTGATGGTGGTCGCACCGCCAGGTTGGACGGAGGTCGACCTCGAGCTGGTGGCGTCTGCCGACGGGCTTCGCGTGCAAGCCCTATCGGCGAAAGGCAACGGCTCGACCGCGCCG
>JANOHG010000217.1:0-6205 GCA_031406375.1 Archangiaceae bacterium
GTTCGCCTCGGTAGGCATGGCGTGCACGACGGGTCGGGCCGGAGTGTGCGCGGCTGGAAAGCTGAGCTGTGTCGATGCTGGCGAGGCGTGCGTCTCGCAGGTCGTGCCGACCACCGAGGAATGCAACGGGCTCGATGACAACTGCAACGCGATGACCGATGAGACGTTCTCGTTCGGCGTCGACAACCTCAACTGCGGAATGTGCGGAAGAGCCTGCCCGATGGGCACGTCATGTCAGCTGGGGGCGTGCCGCGAGAACAACTGCGCCGATGGCCTCGACAACGACGGTGATGCGGGCGCCGACTGCGCAGATCCTTCGTGCCAACAACTCCCGTGTTTCACCGGCGCTGACGCTGGCTATGTCTGTGGGAAGTTCCTTGGAGAACCGGACGCGGGGCCTGCTGACGCAGGCGAACCTGATGCCGGAAAACCGGACGCGGGGCCTGCCGACGCAGGAGAACCTGATGCCGGCGAACCGGATGCGGGGCCTGCCGACGCAGGAGAACCCGATGCCGGCGAACCGGACGCGGGACCTTCCGATGCGGGTCGGTTCTTTTGCTTCCCCGCAGAGCAGTGCGCCGACGGGGTCGACAATGATCATGACGCGCTCACCGACTGCGCGGATCCCGAATGCAACAACCGCACGTGCGCCAGCGGCACCCAATGCACCAACGGCGTTTGCCCGGGGCCAGGCTAAGTCGATACTTCGAATGAGGGTTCACACCCGCAGGTTGCTTGACGTCACGCCGTCCCGCGACGGAGAGCGCCCCTTCGTCGCAGCAGCCAGCGGGTTGTGCGAGGCCTACGGGCAGCTCTTTGTCGTTGCGGATGACGAACATAGTTTGGCGACTTTCTCTGCGCAGTCTGACGCCCCGGGAATGCGTCACCCGCTGCTGCTTTCCGACGCCCGCGATTATTCGCCGCTGCCGAAGGCGCACAAGCCTGATCTCGAAGCGCTGTGTGTGCTTCCAGGCGGCGCACTGCTGGCGCTTCCCTCAGGCAGCTCGCCCGCGCGTCACCTGGGCGCCGTGATTACCCTGCACGCCGGGGTGCCGATGGGTCACCCGCGCCAGCTCGATTTCGCACCGCTGTTCGAGCGCCTGGCGCAGGAGACCCGATCTGTAAACCTCGAAGGAGCAGCCGTCGTGGGTCACCACCTCTGGCTGGCGCAGCGCGGCAACAAAGTCACCCCCAATGCGCTGTTCGAGATCGATCTGGCGGCCGTCAATGGTTCCGAGGTTCCGGCTTCTGCCTTCCGTCGCGCGGTGAAGTTGTCACTGGGCGAGCTCGACGGAATTCCCTTCACCCCCACCGATTTGCATCCGCTTCCCGATGGTCGGCTGATCGTCTCGGCTGTCTGTGAAGACACCTCGGACAGCTACCTAGACGGCACCTGCGTTGGGGCGGCGGTCGCGATCCTCGAACCTGGACAACCACCTGATAGCTTCGAGCGCCTCGACCCCACCTTCAAAATCGAGGGTGTGATTGCACGGTCAGGTTCGATCTTGTGGATGGTTTGCGACGCCGATGATCCCCAGCGCCCTGCACCCCTGTTGGAAGGAAAGTTGGGTGAGGGCTGAAAGGAAATAAAAACCGGCTGGATGCGGGCGCGCGGGTGTGATTTCCAGCCCCGGCTGTGCGTGCAGCGCGCTGGGACCTCCAAAGAATGAAACAATCCGTTGCCTTCCTCGTTCTCGCCATCGGCTGTGCAGGTTCTCAGGCGAACGTCACCTCTGACCCAACGCCTGCTGAAAAGGGGCCGGTGCGGCTCACCATCGTCGCCACCAACGATCAGCATGGTTGGGTGATGACCTCGGTCGAGAAGTTCGGGCCTAGTGAAATTCGGGTGGGCGGCTCAGCAGTGATGGGTGCGTATCTGAAGATTCTTCGCCGCAACAACTTCGGTGGCGTCGTGCTGCTCGATGCAGGCGATCTCTTCCAGGGAACGCTGGTAGCCAACCTCTCGGAAGGGGCTGTGGTCATCGATGCGATGAACGCCTTGAGCTACGACGGCGCGGCAATTGGCAATCATGAGTTCGACTACGGCCCGATCGGCCCCGTCTCCGTCGCGAGCCAGCCCAATGTCGACCCGTTTGGGGCATTGAAGGCACGGATTACCCAAGCGAAGTTTCCGCTGCTCTCTGCCAACATTTACGAACAGGCAACTGGACGCCGGCCCGGGTGGCTGCCAGGCGATGGGCTGGTGATGCTCGAGCGCCTGGGGATCAAGATCGGAATTTTTGGGCTCACCACCCCTCAGACCCCTGTCACCACCGTTCCCGTCAACGTCGCTTCGCTCCGCTTCGGTTCACTTGCGCCTGAGGCGCTCACCGCCGCGAAACAGCTTCGCGAGAAGGGGGCCGACATCGTGATCGGCGTCGTTCACGCGGGTGGCATGTGCGCCAAATGGGATAACCCCAATGACACCAGCAGCTGCGATGAGAAGACGGGCGAGATTTTCGACATGATGCGCGGCTTGCCACCCAACACGCTCGACGCGGTCGTTGCTGGCCACACCCACAGTGTGATGGCTCACATCGTCAACGGCACTCCGGTAATCGAGACGTACGGCCTGGGTCGCTTCTTCTCCACCATCGAGCTGTTCGTTGACCCGAAGACGAAGAAGGTCATTCCTTCGAAGACCTCGATGACCCCGCTGATTCCCCTTTGCGAGACGGTCGATTCCGCAACGGGCAGCTGCGATGTACGCGTCCTGCGCGGGAAGGCGAGTGTCACTCCGATTCCGGCAACGTTTCAAGGACAGCCGATTACCGCCGACGCGCAGGTCACCGCGTTGCTCAAACCCGCGCTTGAGCTGGTTCAGGCGCTGCAGGATCAAAGTCTCGGGTTGTCTGTGCCAAAGACGCTCAGCCGCGACTACGAAAACGAGAGCGTGCTTGGCAGCTTCCTCGCCGATTCATTGCGCGGGGTAGAGAAAGCGGACATCGCGCTGCTCAACCCAGGAGGGCTTCGCGCCGATCTGAAGGCCGGCGACGTCACCTACGGAGCGGTGTACGAGATCTTGCCCTTCGACAACGCAATCAGCACGCTGAAGTTGACTGGAGACCAGCTGAGGCGGCTGCTCACCGCGGCCTACGGCTCACGCAAAGGAGTCTTTCAAGCGTCCGGAATCGAAGTGCAGCTGTCGCGTTGCCCGACCGCTGATCGCCTCAAGCGCGTGAGACTCGAAGGCGGTCGCCCGCTCGACCCGACGCGACAGTATCGGGTGGTGATGCCCGATTTTCTGGCGCGGGGGGGTGATGGGCTTGCCCCTATCCTCTCGACCATCGAGCCCGAACAGGTCGACCTCGGTGAGAACCGCGAGCTCAACCTGCGTGACGCGCTCGTGGATTTCTGGAAGAAGAGGAAAGAACCATTTTCCGGGCCGAAGTCTGGCCGGGTGTCTTTTGTTGAAGATGGCGACAAGTGCAGCCTTGGCGCCAAGCTCGATGGACAGACTGGGAGTCCCTTGAAATAGCTGAGATGTCAGTGTTGCTTGTTACCGTCTAACCACGCCCTCGGCGAATTCGAAGGGCACCCACTGGGAGGGGAAGTTGCTCTACAAAGTCACGCCGAATCTGACGCCGCAACCCGTTGAGAAGCCGGCGCGCGATCCAAACGCGCCCAAGCTCGCACGCAAGAAGCGCAAATCGACGGTCTACGACGCCGACGGCAACGAAGTGCTGATTACGATGATGTGCCTCAAGTGCCGCGCGATGAAGCCGCTGGTGATGTTCGGGCTTCGGAAGATGGCCGATGGTGCGATTCGCAATCAGCCCTGGTGCAGAACCTGTCGTTCCGGCGCCGGCGTCAAGAAGCCTGTGGATGGGCAGAAGGACGCCGAGGTTTCGGAGCTCCACGCCCCAATGGCGCCCGCGCTCGACGTGGCGAACGTCACTCCCGATGAGCAGGATGAGTCGCCGGAAGTCGCCAGCGACGTTCCCGCCGTCTTCTGATTTTGGCTGCGATGGGTTTGCCGCTTGGCGAAGGCCAGCGGCTCGCGAGCTCACTGGGGCGACGGGTAGTTCCGCGCAGGGAAGCAGAGCCCATCGTTGTTGAGGTGACCGAAGGTCGACTGGTTGTAGACCATGTAGTCGTAGAGGTTTGTGAGCCCCGCCGTGCCGCCAGCAGGGTTCACCGGCACCGCCTTCGGGTCGTACTTCAGCGTGCCCGTCGTCGCTTCCCCGGCCAGGGTCGGCCCGCAGGTGCGAATCGGCAGCGCGGTGCCCTGCGCGTCCTTCAGCGCCTGGAAGTCGATCGTCTTCAAATCGGCTTCGGTGAGAGCAGCGGTCGAAGGCCCCATCCCCGTAGCCACCGATTTGAGCGCCGCGATGCCATCAAAGCGCAGTGGAGCATCCTCTTCGAGGGCCTCCCAGAAGGGATGGTCGAGGTGAAGCGTGGCCTGGGCAATGACCTCCGAGCTGGTCTTCGCCTGAATGCCTCGCGCGTCGGTGCCCGTGAGCTCGGGGTTGATGCAGTTCTTGTAGGTGGTGGGCGACTTGAACCCGAAGCTGAACTTCACCACCTTTGGGAAGCGGCCGAAGTCGTACGACGCCACGGTCGAACGGCATGCCGGCGTGCCAGCGGTGCCCTTCCAGGTCGCCGTGCCCACCAAGAGCATCGTCTGACCGTTGTCGACCATCGTCTTGTACGCAGTCTGCGCTTCCGCATCGAGGTTGACGTTCTGCGCATTAAGTGTGGCGACTACCGTGTCGAAGCCGAACGCGTACTTCTTCGTCGCGTCGAACACCGGGGTGCCGGTGACCTTGTTCTGGTTGGAGATGCGGGCAATCGGGAACGAGGTTCCGTTCATCTCCTTGGACGTCAGTGGCCCGGCCTTCGCGAGGTCGACCGCAAACGGACCGTCGACGTGAGCCACCAGCGCTCCCGTCTGCGACTGGTCGGTTGCGGACTTGTCGGGGTTTTCGCTGACCGTCACCTTGTCGAGGGTCGTAAGGACGTGCTGGTAGGTGATTTCCCACCCGTCGGCGAAGTACGGCTCACCTCCGCCCGCTTGAGGCGGAAAGCCGTTGCCTGAGGTGGCGCTGCCTTCGCCTGTGACCGTCACGAGGAAGGCACCCTTGACCGCAGCAGAGGATGGAGCAGTGAAGGGCTTGAGAATTCCTCCGTCTCCCTCGCCGCCACCCCCACCTGTGCCACCTCCACCCCCTGTGCCGCCTGTTCCGCTGCAGGCCACCTGCATGGAAATTGCGCTCAATACCGTGAGGGTTCTGACTTTTGACTGCATCGGTGCTCCTTAAAGGGGGTGCTGCGGTGTTTCTACGGCCCGGCTATGGCCCGCCGAGGGACCACTGCAACTGGTACGTCTGCGCCGACGCGGCGCGCATCGCATTGAAGAGCGCCACGTCGGGTTGACCGCCTTCCACCGTGCTGTCGACAAACCGGTAGAGCAGCGGAAGGTCCTGCACCTTCTGAAGGCCGGAGAATTCGACGCTGTCGAACCAGCGCCGTGGATCGACTTTCAACCGCACGGTCCCGCCGGCTGCGAGCACGAAATCCACCGGCACCGGCGAGACGATTCGCTGTTTGCAGATCGGATTGCTGCCGGGCAGCGCAGGGCTTCTTGGGGGCGTCGCCCGGTTTCGGCCGATGGTGACGCGCGCTTCGAAAGGCCAATGGTCGGCGCCCTTAACCGCCACTCCCGCCAGCTCGAGCACCGGGGTGCGGCTCTCGTCGGCGTTGACGTCCCCATCGGTGAGCCACAGCTCGGCGGCGTGGGTGGGAGCGTTGGTGCCGGTTCCGCTGACCGCAAAGGGTTGCGCGGTCGCAGACAGCGCATCGAGTTCGACGCCTCCGCGCACTTCGCCGGTATAGATGCCGGGAAGGATGCAGGCGGTCTCGGTGCTCCACCCGGCGGGGTTGGTCTGATTGAGGTAGAGCGCGCCAATGCGCAGCCGGGCGGTGGAGAGAGTCACCCGGTAGCCGCGCGGGCTGTCGAAGCTGGCCGCCTGCGGTTCGCCCACCGCTTCGGCGGCGAACGAGACCAGCTTCCCCTCGGTGGCCGGGATGCAGCCGGCCAGCAGCAGCAGCAGCAGCAGCGCGGGCCTCACGCGTCACCCCCGAGATTGAGGCCGAGCGAAAGCATCAGCATTCGGGGTGCGCCGGCCGAGAACAGCCGCGAAGGCACCAGGGTCGGCAGCTGCCCTGTCGTCTGGAAGTCCGAGGTGAAGTTGTACTCGCCAAG
>JANOHG010000957.1:0-2798 GCA_031406375.1 Archangiaceae bacterium
CCTTCTCGAGCACGACGACGTCGTTCTCGCCCTGGAGGCTGAGGTTGTACGCGAGCGCGAGACCCATGATGCCGCCGCCGATGATCACGATCTTGGCGCGCGCCGGCACCGGACTGTCAGGCTTCAGTGCGTGTTGTGACAGGCCCAGCGATGCGGGAACTCCGGCAGAAACCGGTGCACCGGGATCGAGCTGATCCGACGCCCACAGCGACAGTTCGGTCGGAAACAGAGGAGGTCTCGGAGTGAACGGCACCAACTGGCTGGGCGTCATTCCCCCCTTGCGCGCGAGCATCACTGCGACTGCGTTGAGACACTGCTTTCCCTGACACATCCCGGTGCCAAAGCCGGTGTACCGCTTCACCGATTCGACATCGCAATACCCCTTTGAAACCGCGTGATCGATGTCTTCGGTGGTGACGTCCTCGCAGGGGCACAGCAACGCCTTGCTCATCGCATGCTTCCTAAAAGGGCTTCAGCGGCGCGCCGCCCGCTTGCTGCTGCGGCTGCGGCGCCCATCGCACCTGTCAGCTCGCCGGCGACGAACAGCGTCGCCGCCGCCGTGCGTCCATCGGCGTCAACATCGACGGCGAACAGAGCGTCTTTCTCGCGCCAGCTCACGTGCGCCCCGGCTTGGCGGGCGAGCTCGAAGCTGGGCGCCGCTGGAGCGCAGACGGCAATCGCATCGCAGTCGACCTTGGCTTCCTTACCGCTCTTCATCACCTTGACGCCGTTCACCGAAGACGAGCCGTACGCCGCAAGTGGCACTTCGCCGACGGCGACCGCCTTTCCACCCACCTGGCCGATCAGCTCGGCCAGCGCTCTGGCTTCAGCGGGGTTTCCGACGACGGCGATCTGATCGCCAGGCAGCAAGTGATGCAACCGAATCATTCTTGTCACCGCGCGCGCGGCGAAGACGCCAGGCAAATCATTGTTGTCGAACGTCAACAGCTGGGGGTGCCCGCCATTGGCGAGCAAGACCCTTTGTGCGTACAGCTTGGTCAGCTGCGCGCCGTCGCTGATCGCCAGAAAGCGACCCTCGTTGTCTTCGAAGAACCCGATCACCGTCGCGCCAAGCAGGATTTTCTCGGCAGCGACCAGCCTGCGCGGCGGCGCGTCTTCTTCGGGCAGACCGCTGACCAGCCGCCCTCCGGCGAAAGCCTCTTTCTCAATCAAGACGTACCGCGCGTTTGCTTCGTCGAACGCCTGCGCGGCGGCCAGGCCGGCAGCGCCCGCCCCGACAATCGCGACTTCGCAGCGCACCGTCCGCGCGGCAGGCCGCACCGGAGCGTTCGTATCGGGCAACTTCCCAAGACCCGCCAACTGGCGCGCGACCTTCGCCATCACCTGCTCGGCAATCGGCACTCCAGCGAACATCGCGTGGTGGTTGAGCCCGCGTGGAAACAGCCAGTCGGTGATCGAGAACACGTCGACCTGCGCGCTCGGAAACGCATTCTGTCGCTCGAGACGCATTCCGGGGTGAACGGTCGTCTGGCAGACGGCGATGTTCGGAACTCCGTCGACGCGCATCAGACAGTGAGAGCACGCCCCGGTGAGGCAGAAGGGCCCGCGCGGGCGGTGGTACTTGATGCTGCGCGAGAAAATCGTCTCGCCTGCCGCGAGCAACGCACAGGCGGTGTTCTCGCCGTCGCAGGCAGAGATCGGCTGCCCATCGAGCTCGATCGAAGTATTGGGTTCGACTGCGTCGAGGCGGCGCATCTGCAACCTTTCTTAAGCGAATCAGCGCTTGAACGCGGGACGAATCGACGTGTTCTCGTCACCCATTTCTTCCGCCAGAAATGAAGTCGACCCTCGCGCCTGATGCATTGCACCATTGGGGGTGCCTTTGGTTTGACCCTTTTTCATGAATTCGGCGTAGACGATCGCTCTGTGCCTCGTCGTGTGCGCCAGCTCGCCAACGGGTCGACAATTGGTGACATCGGGGTCCACGATCCGTTCGAGCTCATTCGTCACCTTGCACGCTCGCAGGGTGACCCGCGCAAGGCGGTATCCGAGCTGGTGCAGAACGCGCTCGACGAACAGGCGACGCACGTCTCAATTGAGCGAACCCGTCTCGAGGGCGAGTCGGCACTGGTGATCCTCGACGATGGCCTGGGCGTGTTGCCGCAGGTGCCTCGCGACGAGGCACTGACGAGCATTGCGCGCAACATCGGCCACTCGCGCAAGCGCCAGCTCAGCTTTGACGAGCGGATGCGCCAAGCGATGCTCGGACAGTACGGAATCGGCTTGCTCGGCTTTTGGTCGCTCGGTCACGAGTTGCGGATGACCTCGCGGGTGGGCAATGGCCTGCCGTGGTCGCTCACACTTTACGAAGATTCGGCGCGCTTCGAGGTGCAGCGAGCTCCTGAGGTGATTGGCCGCGAAGGCACGTGGACTGAGGTGCAAGTGCGGCGGCTGCACCGCGCGGCGTTGGCGCCCACCGCCGGCGTTCGCCTGGCCAGCTACCTGTCGATGGAGCTGCGCGGTCAGTTGATTCGCCACGGCACCGTTTTGTCGCTGATCGACCGGCTTGCGCGCGGAAGCGCCGAACGACAAATCGTGATCGAGCCGAGCGCATTGGCCGGTGAACGTCTCGAAGGTTTCGGGCGGATCGCGGTTCCAGGGTTCGCCTATCCGGTCGATGTCACGCTCCACTACGCAGGCGACAACGATGGCGATCCGGCGAGGATACGCCTTGCGAGCGCGGGAGCGATTGTGCTCGATGACCTCGGGCAGATCGAGGAGCTTTCCCATTCTCCCTGGAACGACTCCCGCCTGATGGGGGTGATCGATTTCCCTCA
>JANOHG010001011.1:0-10010 GCA_031406375.1 Archangiaceae bacterium
GACCAACTGTACACCGCCCGTTTCTATTTCTACCGCGAGCTTATACAAAACAGCATCGACTCTGGCTCGAGCCGAATCGAGGTCATCCTCTCGTACCAGAGCGCGAAGACGAAGGGCCTGACGACCGCAACGGTCAGCGACTGGGGCGAGGGAATGAATCGGAGAGTGATCGAAGATTTTTTGCTCACCAAGTTTCGATCGAGCAAAGAGCATGACCTCACCAAAATCGGAAAATTTGGAATCGGGTTCGTGAGTGTCTTTTCCTGTGAGCCCGACGCGGTCGTCGTCGACACAGGCAAAGACGGTGAGTTCTGGCGGGTGCTGTTCAAGAAGGACAAGAGCTTCGAGCTGCTGAAGCTTGTTGAACCCGTCGAAGGCACCCGCGTCTGCCTACACAAGCGGATGACGCCCCACGAGTACGGGGGCTTCGTCGCCAGGTCCCGTGAATCCGTCAGGCGTTGGTGTCGCCATGCCGAGGCCGAAATCGCGTTCGCGGCCGGCAGCGCCGATGGTGAGGCGCCCGGTGAACCGATCTTGGTCAACGAGCCGCTGGTGGTCGACGCCCCCTTTCAGGTCGAGCATCGCGAAGAAGGCGGGTTGATCGTCGCAGGCGTTTCTCGGACGACGCCTGCCACCAGCGGGCTCTATAATCGCGGCCTCACCTTGCTCGAGACGACCGAGCCGTTCGTGCCGGGAATCGCCCTCAAGGTTGTGTCGCGCTGGCTCGAGCACACGCTGACGCGCGACAATGTCCGCCGCGACAAGAATTTTCAGAAGGCGATCGCGCAGGCCAACAAGCTCGTGAAGGGGGCGCTGCGCGAGAAGTTGCCTGACGAGCTGCGTCGGTGCGCGATCGACCCGGTGAAAGGTTCTGATTGGCAGACGCTGTTTCTATACGCGCTCGACGCGATTGGCTTGAGCAAGACCTGGATCCGGCAACCCGGCGGCGGCGCGACACCGGGCGCCCAGCTCGACAAACACCTCAAGGCTAAAGGAATGCTCTTCATCGCAGATGAACGCACGCCTCTGGTCGCCCGGCTGATCGCCTCGGGCGTGCCGGTGATTGAAAGCGTCGCCGGGTCGAAGGTGATCGCCCACCTTTGCCGCGGCCGCGCGATCAGAGTCGGCTCAGCCGACGACCATTGGGTCCACGCAGAGCCTGTGCCTCTCGCGCGTTCGGCTGCGTTCTGCGCAGCGGTGCTCGCCGGGATGAAAGTGGGCGGGTCTCAGATTCGCCAGGTCATCGTCACTCGGCTCTTCGGCGCGACTCGTGACTCGCCGTTCGCGCTCATTGAAGAACCCGGAAAGCCCGAACCCAAAGCGCGCGCGTTACGATCCCCGTTCGTCTCGGGGTGTCCGCAAGTCCTTGCAATCGACGTCGGCCACCCACAGTTCGCGCCCATCGAGCCGTTGATTGATCGCGCACCCAGGCTGGCGGCGCTGCTGGTGACGCGTTCGATCGCGGTGTCTCGAGGTGGGCTGAATGCCGACCTCGACTGGGCGCTGACAAAGTGGGCGCTGAAGTGAACGACCTCGAGGACCAGCTGCGGCTCGGGGGATCAACCGTGTCGAGCGGCGTCTTCCGCGTCGACGCCAAACGCGCCCTGGCCAAGCTGCGCGCGTTCCGGCTCGCCGAGCCACACCATTGGGTGCTCGAGATCCTTCGCGCGGCCTCGAGCGCGAAGGCGCGCAGCGTCGACGTCAAATCCGACACCGACGACATCATCATCCGGTTCGACGGAAAGGAATTTGCGCCCGAAGTGATGAAAGACCTGCTGGCGCAGGCGCTCGACTCGACGGGGCAGGGCGATCGTCGAAGCGCGCGTTACCTTTCGCTTGGCGTCGCTGGCGCGCTGGGCCTCAACCCGAAGTGGATCAAGATCCGCAGCGGTGAAGTCGCGCTCGAGATTCACCCTCCAGACGACGTCGCCGTTTCCGCTGTCAGCCAGAAGGGCACCTTCATTCACGTCCGCAAGCGCTTCGGTTGGGACGTGGTGATGGCGGCGTTTGAAAACGTCACGCCTGAAGAGACCGCAATTCGTGAGCACGCGACCCGTTATGGGCCGACGCTCAGCCTCAATGAGCACCGCGTCGACCGGGGCGAGATCTTCAAAGGAGGCCTGGTCGTCTCGAGCGCTTACGAAAGCGACGGAATGGATCTGACAGTCGGAATCCCAAGCGATGGCGACGGTGGAAAGATCGTGTTCGACATCGATGGGGTGGTCGTCGCGCACCGCGCGATCGAGCTGCCCGGCAGGTTCGTCGTCGCTTGGGCGCGCTGCGATCGAATGAGACGCAACGCCTCGGGCTCCGATGTCGTCGATTCGGACGCCGCGGTGAAGCAGGTGCTGGCGAAGATCGACGAGCTCTCGCTGGACGTCACCCGCAAGATGGGAACGCTGATCGCCGAAGGGAAGGTCAGCGAAACGTGGCGCACACGGTACCGCGACTACGCCTTGGAATGCTGGGGGAACACGAAGCTGCCGGTGCGCGCGGTGCTGAGCGGATTCGCGATCATCCCTGGACTCTACGAAGACTGGTACTCGCCCAACGACTTCGAGCGCGAGCACCGCGAGGGCCGGCCGATCTACTGCGCGCTCGAGAACTTCCCTCGAGGCAGCACCCCGACTCCGATTGCGCGGCTCCAGTCAGCCAACCTCGATCCCATCGCGAAGTTGCTGCCGGCCAAGCAACTCACCAACGCGGGCAAGCTCATTCGAGGCAGAGCACGCGCGAATGAGCAGAAGCACCGCTGGCTCAGCTGCCCGGTCGAAGATCTCGTCCTGCCCGTGGGCGGCCGGTACCTCACCCGCGCGAGCATCGCGGGGCCGAACGTGTCGGGTGAGGTGGGCATGGTCGAGAGCGCGAACGAAGGCGCCTTCGTCCGTTTCCTTTGTCAGGGTCGCTTCGTTCAGCAGGGTGACGTCGAGTCGCTCGCTCCATTTCGCCTGCGCGCGATCGTCAACTGGCAAAAGGATGTTCCCGAGAAGCTCTGGGCCGAGCTTCCCAGTGACAAGCTGTGGAGCCTGGTGCGCGCCGCGATCGACGCCGCCGCCGAGAAGGCCGTGCTTTCGGGTCTCGCGGGGAAGACGCGACCAGAACCGGGCTTCGCTGCCCATGCGCTCGATTTGATCGTACGCCGCGCCACCGCGGGCGTGCCCCTGGCAATGCTCAACCCTGCGTTGCGCGAGGCAGAGATCTTCCCCCTCGCCGGAGAAGGGGTGACGTCGCTGCAGGCGCTTGCCAACCGGAAGAGTTGGTGGTTCGTCGGCGCGTCGACGCGCACCTCACTGCTGTCGGGCGACCCGGTGCTCGTCTTGCCCACCGAGTTGTGCGAGGCGGTCGCGAAGCTTGCGCCCGAGCGCTTGGTCAGCGCCCGCGCGCGGCTTAGGCGAGAAATAGAGATCCGCGCACGACTCGATGGACCGAAGCAAATCGCGAAGTTGAAGAACGCGGTGACCGTCGACATTGAAGGCGAAGGGCTCACCGGCCAGGTTGGCATACCCGCGACTGTCGATTCTGGACTGAAGCTGACGCTGCTGCGCGAGGGCGTGCCAATCGAAACGGTCTGCCTGACCGCGAGCTGCGGCGCCGCGCACGCGATCGTCGATTGTGCCGCTTTTGTCGTGAACGACGACTGGGACACCGTGGTGCGCGACGCTTGTTTTGATCGCGCGCTGTCGGCAGTTCGCTTAGCGGAATACCGGCTGGTCGTTGCGCTGGTGGATCACGAATCAACCACCATCGATCAGCTGATGCCGGGCCACGCGCAGTTCCTGGCCGCTTTCATGCGCAAGCACCTGAAGGGCAGCGAGCCCACCGATTTGGTGACGGATCGCGTCGATGCTGCTGCGTTGTTCGGCACCCAGTTGGGCCCTGTGTCGTTGAAGGCGATTCGGGTTCGGGTTGGCGTCGAACACAGGTTATGGACGCTGAGCGTTGACGACAGCCAGCCCTCGTCGGGCAGCCTGTTTGTGGTCAGGGTGCGCCCCGAGCACGCCGACTTGCTGGCAGAGCTTTTGGGCGTGACTGGAACCGACGCCACCGCAGAGCTCGCACGGCTGCGCCGACGTGAACGTTACGCAGGCCGGCCGATCGCCTCGGTCGTCGCTCCAGCCGGCGTCGCTCTGCTTGCCGAGGTGACTGCACCGCGCGTGTCGGGCCTTGTCGGCTTTTGCGATCGCGACGATCGGGCCACCTGGATCGACGTGCGGGTTGACCACCGGCGGTTCGGCAACGAACGCTTTATCGCCAACCTGCCGTTGCGGGGCACGCTGACGATCGAGGGCGTCGACCCGGGCGAATCGTCGCTTCCCCCCGACGCGAGGTCCTGCCTCGAGTTGGCGATCGGGCTGGCCGAGAACGCGATCCTCGACAAAGCAGTCAAGAACCCAGCCGCACCCGGGGCCCGGCATGCGCTCTTTCTCGCGGTCGAGCTGAAGCTTGATCGCACGCTCTCGAGTCGGCTCGTGGGCGAGGCGATTTCGAAGCTGCCCCTGTTTGCCTGCACTGACCAGGTGATGCGTTCCGCGCGGGAGCTTGACGCTCGAAAGCAGGTCCTGTTCGTCACTCGTCCCACGATTGGTGAGCCGGCGTCGAAGGACGTGGTGGTCATCGCCGACGAGCCTGAAATCGGCAGAGCGCTCACGCGCTGGACCTGTGTCGACGTCACGCTGGCGCTGCACAGCGAGCTTGAGGCGCGCGCAGCACGGGCGAAGCTCGAACAGCGAAAGACAATTGCGTTTACCTCGCAGGTGCTTTGGCGCAGATCTTTCAACCACGCGGGCCTCGAGGGGGAAGTCGCGGTGGGATCAAGCACGCCAGGCCAACTCGAGCTGCTGCAGGATCGCAGGCCGTTGTCGGTGATCGATCGCGCACTGCCCGGTTCCCTCGCGGCCATCGTCAACTGCGATGGGTTAGCCCCCATCACCGACAAGATCTCCGCAGTCGCCGACCGCCACTATCAGGCCCTGTTCAAACAGGTGTGTGTCGAGGCGGAGGCGCTGCTCGATCAAGTCGCCGCCGAGTTGCTCGTCGCCAGCGAGGAGCAAAGGCGGAAGGCGGCGCACCTGGTCCCACTGGTGTTTTGGCTCGCGGGCCGAAAGAAGCGCAAGCCAGGGCTCGGCAAGGTGCCGCTGTTCCTGACGACCGAAAACAAGCTCATCTCGCTGCAAGAAATCCTCGACGAACAGAAGGTCAACAAGTCGGTCTGCTGGTCCACCGAACAGGGCACTGCCCTCGATCAGTCGCGCTGGGTGTGGTGGCCGCGCGAACACGAGCAACAGGCGCTGACCGCGTTGGGCAAGGTGAAGCTCAAAGATGTCACCCACGCCGTTCGCCGTGGGGCCGAGGTGCGCAGCAAAAAGAGAGTCGCCGACCTCACCGTCGCGCACGACGCTTCGCCCCGGGAAGCTCTCGCGACCGACCGCCTCAGCGGCGAAGTCGGGCTGCGCCCAAGCCCGAGCAAAGTCCTTTTCATCGAGCTGCATCGGGAACACCTACTGCTCGAGACATTCGCATCCGAACACCCCGTCGGAGCGATCGCTCGAATCAACTGCGACCACCTGAATCCCAACAGCGACTGGACCCGTGCGTCGCGAAACAAGGTGTTCAAGCAGGTCGTCTCGGATGTCGAGGACGCCGTCGAACGACTCGTGGCACAGAAGCTCGAGACCGTCGATGAACACTGGCAGCCGTATGCCGAAGCGGCGATTCGATGGGGTCGTGCGACGGGGGGGCCGCTGGCGCAGCTCATCCCCCAGTTGTCGGTCTTCACCGCACTTGACGGGGCAGCGATCACCGTCGGCGCGGCATTTGCCGAGCATTCGCGAAACGGGCGGATCCTGATCGCCGAGGCGGGGCTAAAGGTTCCCACCGGTCGACTCGTGCTCGAAAGGTCAGAGCTGGCGGAAGATCTGCTGCGGATTCTCGGCTTGACGACGGAAGACACCACCGCGTTGCTCAAGCGCTCGGTTGACATCCAGGTGGGTCTCGAAGCGCGACGGCTCGAGTCTCTGCAGTACCAGGGTGATCCGATCGGCCGCCTCGTGCTGAGCGCCGATGGCCTTCGCGGCGAGTTGGTGATCGTCGCCGATTCTAGTCAAGCGCTGGTAGTGCTCGCCAAGGACGGCATCCGCGTTGGAACGCACCAAGTGGGAAAGCTGCCGATCGCGGGCGTCGTCGATGTGAAAGGCCTCGAGGTGAACGAGGAATGGACGAACGCAGTGTTGACGCGCGCGGTGAGGGTGCAGCTCGAGGAAGCCGCCGACCTGTTGTTCGGATCGCTGGCTGCCCAGGTCACCGGCATGTCTGCGTCCGAAAAGCCGCGCGCGAGGGAAGCTGCCCTCGCATACGTCGCCGAACGCGGCGTTTCGTCTGCCACGCACCTCGATCGGATGACCGGATCTGCCGCCGCGCTTGCATCGGCGCCGTTGTTCTTGTCGGAGGAAGGGCAGTGGGTGACCCTGCGGGCGATCGCCGACCAGGTCCTTCGCACGGGGTGGATCTCAATCTTCGAGTCGGCGTGGCGCACGCGCGACACCCGCGAAGAGCTGGTGCTTCGCGCACAGACGGTGCGGGATCCGTGGATCACCGCGTTGGAAAACGTGCTCGGCCCGGCCTGCGTCGAACGGGTGCGCGATGTCGATCTGTGGCGCAAGCAGCTGGCCGAACGCGATCCTCCTGCTGCCGCACCAGAAGGCGAAGGCCTGCGGCGGCTGCGAAAAGAGATGCGGCTGCTGCGCTCTGGCGCCCTGGGCCACGTCACGCCCGATGAGCTCGAAGATGTTCGGCTGAGGTCGGATTCGCCGAAAGCCGCGATCTTCTACGACGCAAAACGCAGGTTGGTGCTCCTCGACGGCGCCAACCCGCAGATCAAGCGCGCGCTCGCCGAAATCCCTCTGCGCCCCGAACGGACCTACATCTTGCTCGCGGCGATCTACGGATCCGTCAACCGTGCGCTCTTGCGCATCACCGATGCTGACGAGGCAGAGCTGTTGGCCTCGCTTGCCGCCCACGTCGCCGCCAACCCCAAGTGCCTTGAGCCCCCTTCGGCTGGCTGACAGCATGTATGATGCTGCGCGCCGTGCCCACCGAAGCAATCGTCTGCCCGACGTGCAGAGCTGCCGACAACTCACGGCCTGATCCGCATGGGGTTCACACCTGTGTCTATTGCGGTGCGCGCTATCGCCTCAGCGCCCTTGTCGCGGTGGCAATTCCAAAACAATCGGCTCCTGTGTCAAGCGCGCGACTTCGGAACCTCGCGATCATCGGCGTGGTCGCGATGCTCATGGCTGCTGCGGTTGGGATCCGCTTCGCGCTGGGAAGCTCGGGGGTCAAACCGCCCCGGCCGCCGGTGGTCAGACTTGAAACCGAACCACCCATTGTCCGCAACGTGGTCGCGATCGCCACTGCGGCACCTGAGCCGGAACCGGAAGCGCCAGCGACCGCCACCTTCGAGTTTCATTCCAAGGCCACCGGCTACCTCACTTCGTATTACGTGCTCGGGTGGGTGACCAACACCTCACCCTTCGCCATCGATCATCCCAAAGTCGTCGCAGTGCTGCTTGACGAAGCGGGGAAGGAAGTCGGCACCAAAGACGGATACTCGACGACCAATGACCTTGGCGCCGGCGAGAAGGCCCCAATCAAGATCTTGATCAGCACACCGGTGGATCACGCAGAGATCCGCTATGAAATTGTCGCCCGGAAAGCGTCGTACCGAACGCCTCGCGTGGCGGGCCTTCGCATTGAGGCGTCAAGCCCCACCCGGACTTCGTATGGCAGCAGCTGGGATGTCAGCGGAAAAGTGTTTCACGAGGGCAAAGTGCCGGCGCGCTTCGTCCGGGTCATGATTCTCGCGCTTGACGATGATGGGAAACTGATCGGCCTCTACGACACGTTCGCTCACGGAACCGCCGAGATCCTTCAGCCCGGCCAGTCGGCTCGCTTCACGGCGCTTGGAGCGTTTCCGAACACCAAGCCCGCCCGTTTCGAGTTTCAAGTCGAGGGGACGGCCGCTCAGAACTGAAGCCAATCAGTGTCCGACGAATTCACAGGCAACGCACGTTACAAGGTACTGCGCCAACTCGGCGCGGGTGGAATGGGCATCGTCTACGAAGCCATCGACACCGAACGGTCGTCGAAGCGCATTGCCCTGAAGGTCTTGCGCGGTCGCGATCCTGAAGCGTTGGTGCGGATCAAACGCGAGTTCCGCGCGCTTGCAGATGTCAGCCACCCCAACCTCGTCGCGCTGCATGATCTCGTGGCTGAGGGCGGCACCTGCTTCTTCACCCTCGAACTCGTCGACGGGGTCGACTTCCTTCACTGGGTTCGGCCTGGCGCAGTCGACCCAACGGTGGATCAACCCACGGCGTCGCTGGATGTGACGCTGCCTTCGCCGAAGCCTTCGCGCGGATCTCTGAACCACGCACGATTGATTTCCGCGCTTCGACAGCTTGCTGAAGGCGTTGCGGCGCTGCACGCTGCGGGTCGGCTGCACCGTGATCTGAAGCCGTCGAATGTGATGGTGACCGCAGAGGGCAGGGTGGTGATCCTCGACTTCGGGCTCGTCGCCGAGCTCGGCGGCGAACGGTCGATTACCGAAGCAGAAGGGCAGGCGATCGTCGGCACTGCGGCTTACATGGCCCCAGAGCAGGCGGCCAGCGGCCCCGTGAGCCCGGCGTCCGACTGGTACGCCGTCGGCTCAATGCTGTACCAGGCGCTCACTGGACGAGTGCCTTTCGAAGGCGCCCCGATGCAGGCGCTGATCGACAAGCAGCGCATGGCCGCTGCGCCGCCCTCGGACAAGGCGCGTGAGGTTCCTCCTGAGCTCGAAGCGCTGTGCGTTCGCCTGCTCAGACGAGATCCGGCTGAACGGGCAGGGCCGGAACAGATTTTTCAAGCGCTGGGCCAGGCCCCACCCGCGGTGCGTCCGCCGAACATCGAGCAGGGGTTCGTCGGCAGACTCGGCGAGTTGAAGGCGTTGAACGACGCGCTCGACGAATCCCGTCACGGCTGCCCCAGCGTGGTGCACGTCTGGGGAGGATCAGGCATCGGCAAGACGGCGCTCGTTCGCCACTTCCTCACCCTCGCCGAGCAACGCGGCGCGGTCGTGCTTGCGGGCCGCTGCTACGAGCGTGAATCGGTGCCGTACAAGGCGCTCGACAGCGCGATCGACGCCCTCGCGCGGCACCTGGGGCAGCTGCCCCACGACAAGGCCGACGCGCTGCTGCCTCGCGATGCCTGGGCGCTGGCGCGAATGTTTCCTGTCTTGCGGCGCGTCGAGGCGTTTAGCCGGGCGCCGATGCGCGAGGTAAAGGAAGCGCACGAGCTTCGACGGCGCGCGACCGCTGCGCTGTGCGAGCTGTTGACGCGGATGGCCGATCGCGCGCCGCTGGTGGTTTTCATCGATGACTTGCAGTGGACTGATGAAGACTCTGCTGAACTGCTTGAAGAGGTGCTCAAGCCGCCCGACGCGCCCGCCTTCTTGCTCGTGGTGACTTCCCGGGAAGAGACCGCGGTAGCGCCAGGAATGACGGGCAAGCCGATCGCGGTGAGCTTGCAGGGCCTCGAGCCAGCCGACGCTTTGCTGCTTGCGCGCCAGGTGTTGCCTGACGCTCTTGCTTCGCGCGCCGTTCAGGTCAGCCGCGAGTCGGGCGGGAATCCATTCTTGCTTCAACAGCTCGCGGCCTTTGGTGCAAACACCCGACTGGACGAAGTGGTGATGGCCCGCGCGGCGCAGCTCGAAGATGAGCCGCGGCGACTGCTGGAAGCGATCTGCCTCTCGGGCCGCCCGCTTGATGCGCGCGTGGCCGCGAGCGCAGTCGGGCTGACCGAAGACGACGCGCCGATTCGCTTGCTCAAGGGCGCGCGCTTGGTGCGAGCCACCCCCGCAGGCGATCGCGAGCGCCTCGAAGCATGGCACGATCGCATTCGCGAGACAGTGGTCCAAAGCCTTTCTCTTAAGGCCCAACAACAGCTGCATCTGGGCCTGGCTGACGCGCTGGCGG
>JANOHG010001059.1:0-6512 GCA_031406375.1 Archangiaceae bacterium
ACATGACAGGCGGGGTGGTGGTGGTGCTGGGGACGACGGGTCGCAACTTCGCAGCCGGAATGAGCGGCGGAATTGCGTACGTGTTTGATCGCCCTCGCACCTTCCGCCAGCGATGCAACCTTCAGATGGTCGAGATCGAATCGTTGGTTGACGAGTCCGAAATCTGGCTCGTCTACGGAATGATCGAAAGTCATCTGCGGCTGACCTCGAGCCCGCTCGCACGGAGGATCCTCGACAACTGGGAGCACCTGGTGAGCAACTTCGTGAAGGTGATGCCCACCGACTACAAGCGGGTGCTCCAGGCGCGGCGGGCGACGCTGCGACCGCGGCCAAGTCCGCCCAGATTGCGTTCCGTTGGCACAGAGGGCTGAGAAGACATGGGAAAGCCGACTGGGTTCATCGAGTGGCCGCGGATCTCACCTGCAAAGCGGGACAAGCACGGCCGGATTCACGACAACCGCGAGTTCACTTCGCCGCTGGGTGCCGAAGCCGCGGCGAAGCAGGCGGGCCGGTGCATGGATTGCGGCGTGCCCACTTGTCATCAGGGGTGCCCGCTGGGGAACGTGATTCCCGACTTCAACGATCACCTGTTCCACGACCGCTGGCGTGCGGCGTGGGCATCGCTTGCGAGCACGAACAACTTTCCAGAGTTCACCGGCCGGCTGTGCCCCGCGCCATGTGAGGCCGCTTGTGTTCTCGCGATCGACCCTGCTGAAGCGAGCCACCAAGGAGCCAGCACGCAGGCGGTCGCGATTGAATACCTCGAGAAGGAAATCGTCGAGCGCGCGTTCTTCGAAGGGTGGGTGCAGCCGCGGCCTCCCTCATTTCGCACCGGAAAACACGTCGCGGTGGTGGGCAGCGGGCCGGCAGGACTTGCCGCCGCCGCGCAGCTGAATCAGGCCGGCCATCAGGTGACGGTGTATGAGCGCGACGACAAGGTCGGCGGGCTGCTGCGTTACGGAATTCCCGACTTCAAGCTTGAGAAGCAGATCATCGACCGCCGCGTTGCCGTGTTGATCGCCGAAGGGATTTCGTTTTGCACCGGGGTCGATGTCGGGGGCGCGATCAGCTGGAAGCAGCTGGCCGGTGAACACCATGCCACGTTGATCGCGATCGGCGCGAGGAAGGCGCGCGAGCTCGAGCTGCCCGAACGGACGTTGTCCGGAGTCGTTCAGGCGATGGAGTTTCTCGAGGCGCAGAACCGGGCGGTCGACAGCGGAAGGGAAAACACCCTGAGCGCCAGCGGGAAGCGGGTGGTGATTCTCGGCGGCGGCGACACCGGCTCAGATTGTCTGGGCACTGCGCTTCGCCAGGGCGCGCGTGACGTGTTTCAGGTCGAGTTGATGCCCGCGCCGCCATTGCAGCGCGCTCAGAGCAACCCATGGCCGCAGTGGCCGATGGTTTTTCGCAGCAGCTCGAGCCAGGAAGAAGGCGGCACCCGGCACTTCGCGATGTTGACCAAGCGGCTCGAAGGGCTTGACGGAAAGCTGGTCGCGATCCACGCGGTCGAGGTCGAGCTTGAGGATGGGCAGCTGCGCGAGGTCGCGGGAACCCAAAAGCGGATCGAGGTGGAACTGCTGTTGCTCGCGATGGGCTTCGTCGGGCCCGATGTCCGGTCGCTGTCTGAGCAGTTGCAGGTGACCCTTGATGCGCGCGGCAACGTCAAGGTCGACCCACACTTCGCCACCAACGTCCCGGGCGTGTTTAGCGCGGGCGATGCCTCGCGCGGAGCCAGCCTGATCGTCTGGGGCATCGCCGATGGGCGAGAAGCAGCCCGAGCGATCGACTCATATTTGGTGGGGCAGCCCTCGTTGTTGCAGACTCGCGGTCGCGATGCGCCGTTTGGTGGTCGATAGAACAGTTTCCTTGTGAGCCTGAAGCCTGTGTCGAAGTGCCCGCGGTGCGCACGCGAGCTTCCCGCGGGCGAACTGGTGTGTCCGTGGGATGGCACTGAGATCAACGCCGTCGTCGCCCGGCCATCGCAGTGGAACGACGAGAAGACTGTTATCTCAACAGATTCGATCGGGTCTGTGCTTCTGCCGGGGCAGCAACTGGGTGACTACGTCATCCGCGCGCTGCTGGGCGTGGGAGGAATGGGCCAAGTTTACGCTGGCGAGCAGCCGATGATCGGCAAGAAGGTCGCGATCAAGGTGCTCAAGAGCGAGGTCGCTGCCGAGCCCGGCAACGTCCAGCGCATGCTCTCGGAAGCGCGGTCGGTGAACGCCATTCGCCATCGCAGCATTGTCGACATCTTCAACTTGGGAACGCTGCCCGATGGTCGGCCGTACCTGGTGATGGAGTACCTCGACGGCACCGCGCTCGACCAGATACTGCTCGAGCAAGGCGCGCTGATGCCCGCAGACGTCGCCGAGTTCCTGGAAGAGATTTGCTCGGCGCTCGCTGCGGCCCACGGCCGGGGAATCGTTCACCGCGATCTAAAGCCGGGGAACATCTTCATCGTCAGCGACGGCAACACGAGAACCCGGTACGTGAAGTTGCTCGATTTCGGGTTGGCGAAGGGCGAGCCGTCGCGCCAAGGGCTCGTTCACACCCGCACCGGAACTGTGATGGGCACGCCCAACTACATCGCGCCCGAGCAGGCACGGGGAGGCGTCATCACCGCGCGAACTGATCTCTACTCGCTGGGAGTGATGGCCTTCGAGATGCTCACCGGCAGCCTGCCTTTCAGCGCCGATTCGGCAGTCGAATTGATGATGAAGCACGTGCATGAGCCGGCGCCGCGGGTGTCCTCGAAGATCGACTGTTGCCCTTTGGCGCTCGACAATCTCGTCTTCGAGCTGATGAAAAAGGGCCCAGACGACAGGCCGAGGTCAGCCGAGGTGGTGCGTCAGGAGCTCGCGCGAATTCGGCGCGAGCTGCACGAAAGCGCAACGATGGTCGGCGGCTCGATTCCCTCGCCAGAAAGCCAGCCTCGCACCCAGACCGCACCTGAAGACGCAGCCACACCGCTGTCGCTGCCCGTCTTTGAGCACGCGAAGCCGGTGCGCGACACCATTCGTCTTCCCGATCGCATGCCGCCATCGGCGGTGCGCCTTGTTCCAACCGCGCGCCCCGCGCGCGTGCACGCGATCGACTTGAACACCGGTGGCAAGCTTTGGATCGTCGTCCTCACCTTAATCGGCCTCGCAGGCATGGTGGGCGTCGGCCTGTTGTTGTTCCTCAATCGCGCGACCGCTGCCGAGACGTTGCTCGTGCCGCTTCCACCGTTGAGTGACGAACGGGGTCCCACCGACGAAGAGCTGACCGACGCGTTGTCGGCGGTAATCACACGCCTGGAAAAAGACCGAACGGAAGCGCGGGTGCGCAAGAGGATCACGGAGACGTGGAATCAGAAAATCGAAGCCGCCCAAACCTCTGAGGCGAGGAAGAAGCTCTTCGAAGAGCTCCGGCAATCAGCGCGCTAAACTACTTCTGCGTCTTGCCGGGTTTCGCCTTGGTGACCGCGTCGACGGTTGGAGTCCCAGCGTCGATTGCGCCCTTTCCTGCCGCGCGCAGCTCGAGCACGTAGTACGCGAGCGCCCCGCGATCTTGCTCGGGCAGGTGCGCGTACGAAACCATCGCAGTCTCCTTGATGCCCTCGCTTAAGGTTTTGAAGACGTTCTCGGGCTTGTCGCCGTTCTTGAAGGTGTCAGTGGCGTAGTTGCGCGGCTTCGGATTGAGCGCCACTGCTGCTGCGCCGTCGCCAGCGCCCTTCGGCCCGTGGCACGCCACGCAATTGATGTTGAAGGATGTTTTGCCTTTCTCGAGCAGCTCTTTGGACGAGGTAGGCGGGGCCGCGAAGCTGATTGCAGCAGACAATAAACTGACGGCAACGACGATCCTGCGCATGGTGAATCCTCCGAAGGGGTTCAACGCTCATAGACCAGCTGAATTCACCGAACAGACCTTTGAGGGCCGACGCGCAGAAGACGAACTGTCTCGCCCTGTCAGGTGCGGGCCGACCAGACTGGACGAACGTCAGGCGCACGCGGTCGTCCTCTTCAGATTGAACAAGGCGAGGCCGAGCGAAGGTGCGGGTGGCGCCGACGTCGTCGGCGCGCGAAGACGCACGCCGCGAGCAGCACGAACGGGGACGCCGTTTGGCTGCAACCGCAGCCTTTGAGGGCGACGAGGTTTTGTCCCCCGTCGGATTCTAAGGCTTCGCCTCCCGCATCTGCGCCGGTTCCCCCGTCGATGGCGAGGCTGCCTGGAAGGTAGCCACCCCACCAGACGGCACACTGCTGCCCATCGAAGCCGGTGACTTCGACCTGCAGGTAATAGACGGTCGCCTCTGGCAGCCTGCTCGGATTGAAGGCATAGGTGAGAGTTCCGCCGCCCTTGGGCGTTGGCAGGCCCTGAACGACGGTGCCGCCCGCGTCTTCACCGTCGAACCACCGAATCGCGACTTGGCCAACATCGTCAGGATCCTCGACCTTCAAGCGCAGCGCGAAGCTGCCTCCGTCTTTCGGCGGTTTCTCGAAATCCTGATTGAGCACCCAGATTGCCGGCGGCAGATTGCCTCCATCCAAGGGGTTGACGGTGATCAACCCTGCCGAAGTTCGAAAAGTGGTTCCTTCAATTTGATCCGACATCAGCGCAAACGGTTGGTAGCAACCCGGTGAGACGGCGCGCGCGTCCCACAGGGCCACGTTGCTGGGATCGCTGACTGGAATCCCCGCTGAGCCAAACTGAGCGTCCTTGGGCGCGGGCAGAAACGCAGAGATTCCGTTGCGCGCGGCGTACAGCGTGAGAGTCGCCAGATCGTTGGGGTCGGGCCCGTCGACCCATTGGACCGCGGTGAAGCCCGCGTCGGTGCGAACGCCGATACCTGACGGAGTGACGAAGTCGAAGGCGAAGTAGTGCGCCGACCCGACGACTGGGAACAGCACCGCCAGCAACCCAACCGCACGGATCATCCGCGTGTCCGGACTGCGCTCAAGCGATTGAGTGAACGCTTCACCGACTGCGCGATTTGCTTCGGCTGGTCGCTGGGCTCGACCGGCATCCAGGAATAGAGACCGCGCCCTTCCTTCGCGGTTTGTCTGCGAATGAACTTCGAGCCTCGTGCGTCGGCCAATTCTTTTTCGAAGACCGCCTTGCTCACAATCTCCATCATGTCGGGCATGTCGGCGACTGTACTTCACCCACTATTCGGGCTGGTGCTGCCTTCATCGCGGGGCCGGTGCGAGGCGATCTCGGCGCTGATCCGACAGGCTCCAGGCCGGCGCGCGAAGTCTCTTTGCGCGTGCTCGAAGAAGGTACGTCGGTCAGCTGACGCGGGCGGTGGCTGGCCAGGTGACGGTGAAGGTGGGGGGCACTCGCGCCGAAAGGCTATTCGGGAAGCGGCGCTGCACGCCGCTTGAGCATTTCGGCGATCACTTCGGCTTGCGCGGCGGCGTCAAGCGCCTTCACGGCCGGGAACACCCGTCGCTCTTCGACGCTGACGTGGCTGGCGAGCAGCTCTTTGAGCAGCTTGACGTGTTCGCGCAGTGAGACGGCGAGCGTCGGCAGAGTTTGTGGAGCGCGCGCCACGTAGCGGCAGACGTCGACGATGCCGCGACGAGGCACCTCTGCCAGGCCGTGGTCTGTCTCAAGCTGCGCGAGCACAGCGTCGAGGTCGGTGTCGCGACCGAGAAGCCGAGGCCACAGCGACAACGCTTCGTCGGTTTCGTGCAGGGGCAACGCGGCTTGAAAGTATTCCCGAACGGTGTTGGCAGTGGCCGCAAGATCCGAAGGCGAAAGCGCCGGCACGCTGGCCAGCTTCGCGGCGAGCTCGAGAAATCGACTGATTCGATGGTGGGCAGCGAGCAACAACGCAACGACGTCTTCCTGCTCTGGCATCGGTTTGGAGTATCAAGCCGTTCGACCGCATGGGTGAGAAGAAAGAAGAGCGCGTTCGCTGGGAATTCCTGGCGATCCTGTTGGTCCCACTGGGTATCGGCGTCGGCGCTTGGGCGACGTCCGGTTCGAAGGGTGAGCCCGAGTCGGCGTTGCCCGCCGTCACCGCCGCGCTGTTGATGACGATGAGCACGGATCCGGTTGCCGTTGGTGAAGGGAAAAGCCTGTTCGTCACCGCCTGCGCGTCGTGTCATGGCGCGAAAGGGCAGGGGCTTGTCGGCCCGAACCTCACCGACGCGGCGTGGCTTCATGGGAGCAGCGCGCTCGACGTTCACGCCTCGGTCTCTAAGGGTTACCCCGACAAAGGCATGGCGCCGTTCGAAAAGCTGCTTGGCCCGGCGCGCGTGCGGTGGGTAACCGCCTATGTCTTGTCACTGCAAGGAATGAACGTACGCGGTCGACCTGCCGAAGGTCAGGCTCGGTAGCGTTCAGTTCAGTTCACCTTTGCGCCGACTTTGATCGCAACCTGTTCCACTTCGTCGAGATCGCGCACGAAACGGGCAGCAAACTTGATCAGATCGAACTGGGTGATGAGACCGATCAGAATTCCCTTCTCGTCGAGCGCTGGAAGGCATCCGTACTTGTTCTCGATCATCATGCTGAGCGCCTCGATG
>JANOHG010001096.1:0-5340 GCA_031406375.1 Archangiaceae bacterium
GCAGCGATCGTCCATCTTTCACCGGGCCCAGATATAGCGGCACACGTGAGACCTTGATCAGCGCATCCATGGGGATCGTCCGGAGACGATCGATCTGCGCGGGTCGCCGCGAGCGTCTGGGGATCCCAAGTCAGCTCGCCAGACATCTCGGTCGCCTGGACGACGTGGTTATGCGCGAGCGCGGCAGCGATGCCTGCCTTCCAGGTCTTCACCACCAGCTCGCTCTTCTTTGCGTCGAGGGCGTACGTTTGGGCGGCGGCGACAGTCGTGAGGAAGATCAAACCAACGGCGATGGTTCGCATCGCGCCGGAATAGCCGACCAACGCGCGAATGCCCAGCGACAGCCATCGCGGTTGGCGTTCACAGCAACCGCAGACTCTTCCGAGAACTCTGTTGCGCAGACGATGGTCATGCGAATCAACATGCGCGTCAGTCGGGTCTACCGCCAATGCCTGGGATCCCGGCGTGACAACCACGACGCTGCGCGTTAGGTTTCCCGCGCCCGATGAATTCCCTCTCAATTCGCTGCTGTTTCTGTGCTTGTTCGGCCCGTGCGGGTCGCGAGCCAGTGACCAGCGGCTAGCTGTTTCGCGCTCTGGACCACTGAACACTCGCCGGCCCGCCACCTTGGGGTGACGGGCCTTTTTCGTTGGAGATACCGATGTCGCAAACCCCTTCAATCGACCCAACCCGCGCGCGACCGACTTTTGGTGACGTCCGCGATGCGGACGAGTTCCTGGTTCAACTCGAGCGATTCGAGCGCGGAGAGCTGACCGCCGACCAGTACCGAACCTACCGCCTCTCGCGCGGCGTCTACGGCCAGCGTCAGCCCGACGTTCACATGATGCGCATCAAGATCCCCCAAGGGGTTATCAACGGCCCGCAGCTGCGCGTGCTCGCCGACTGCAGCGACAAGTGGTCGCGTGGCTACGGGCACGTCACCACCCGCCAGAACTTCCAGTTTCACTTCGTGAAAGTCGTCGACGTCGCGCCCTTCATGGCTGCCGTCGAGGCCAGCGGCCTCACCTGCCGGGAAGCCTGCTCACACACCGTGCGCAACGTCGTTGGGTGTCCCTGCGCTGGCGTCTGCAGCTCGGCGCCGTTCGACGTGACTCCTTACGGAGAGATGATCACCCGCAATTTCCTGCGCGCGAAGCTTGGTTCGGGGTTGCCCCGCAAGTTCAAGGTCAACATCTCTGGGTGCCCCGACGACTGCGCCGCCGGAGCAATCATGGACATTGGCCTGATCGCAAAGCTTCGCGACGGCAAACGCGGGTTCAAGATGCTCGCCGCGGGCGGCACGTCGACGCTGACACGCAGCGCGCGGGTGATGGACGAGTTCCTGCCGGTCGAAGATCTTCTTGCCGCGTGCGAAGCCGTGGTTCGAGTCTTCAACGCCGAGGGCAATCGTCGCGACATGCGCAAGGCGCGCATGAAGTGGATCATCGAGGTCGTCGGGTTCGATCAGTACAAGAAGCGGTACGAGGAAGAACTGGCGAAGATTCGCGCCGAAGGAGGCCGCCCAGTTCCCGAAGTTCCCGCTGAAGAAGCCGCGCCGACCCACCGCCCGGTGCGTTCGTTGGGTTTGCTGCCTCGGCCGCCTGCGTTCGAGGCGTGGGCGAAGCAGAACGTGCGGCCGCAGAAGCAGGCCGGCTATTCCACCGCGGTGGCGTGGCTGAAGCTCGGCGACATCTCGAGCGTCCAGATGCGCGACTTCGCGGATCTGATCGAGAACTACGGCGATGGCACCGCACGCACCACGCTCAACCAGAACCTGCTGGTGCGATGGCTGCCCAACGATGAGCTGCCGGCGTTCTTTCTCGCGTTGCAGCGCATCGGCCTTGCCGAACCCCACGCCGATTCGGTGCGCGATGTCGTCGCCTGCCCAGGGGCCGAAACCTGCAAGCTTGCGGTCACCACCTCGCGCGGCGTGGCGCAGTTGATTGGAGATCACCTGCTCGGCCAAAAGCTGTCGGCAGACGCCGAGAAGACGACCATCAAAGTCTCGGGGTGCCCCAACGGGTGCGCGCAGAACCACATTTCGGCGATTGGGCTGCAGGGCGGCATCCGCAAGCTCGGTGCGCGCTTGATTCCGCAGTACCACGTGACAATCGGAGGCGGCGTCGACGAGAAAGGCGCTTCGTTCGGCAGGCTGGTCGCGAAGATTCCAGCCCGGCGCATTCCCCAGGCCATCGATCGGCTGATTGCGCTCTACGAGAAATCCCACCAGCCGCAAGAGCTTCCACGCAGCTTCTTCCAGCGGCTGTCGGTAGACGAAGCCAAGGCGCTGCTTTTGGATCTGGGTGAAATGACCCAGGCCGAGGCCAAGCCTGAAGACTTCATCGACTTGGGCGCCAGCGTGGCGTTCGCAGTCGAAAAGATGGAAGGAGAGTGCGCCTCGTGAACGTCGCGCCCGAACTGCCGGCCACTGCAACCGCCGAGGAAGCGCTCGCGTGGGTCGAGAAGCGCTTCGGCGCGACGGCGGCGATTTCTTCCAGCTTCGGGCTCGAAGATGTGGTGCTGCTCGAGCTCGCGTCGAAGCTCGCTCCGAGCTTGAAGGTCTTCACGCTCGATACCGGCCGACTGCCAACCGAAACGTATGAGCTGATTGAGAAGCTGCGCCATCGGTACGACTTCACGTTCGAAACCTTCTGCCCCCAGACCGCGGCCGTCGAAGCGCTGGTCACCAAGAAGGGCAACTTCTCGTTTCGAGACAGCATCGAGAACCGCAAAGAGTGTTGTGGCGTTCGCAAAGTCGAGCCGCTTTCCCGAGCATTGAGCGGCCGCGCCGCCTGGGTCACCGGCCTTCGGCGCGACCAATCGGCGACCCGCGCGGGAGTCGAGGTCGTCGAGAAAGATGCGGCGCATGGCGGAATCTGGAAGGTGAATCCGTTGGCCACCTGGACGGAAGCCCAGTGTTGGCAGTTCGTCAAACAGCACCACGTTCCGGTGAATGCGCTTCACAAGCAGGGGTACCCTTCAATCGGGTGCGCACCCTGCACGCGTGCGGTCAAACCCGGAGAAGACATTCGCGCGGGCCGGTGGTGGTGGGAATCTGCTGATCACAAGGAATGCGGAATTCATCTGCCGACAGCCGAAGGCACCGGAAAATGAACGGCCTCGACTTTCCCGTCGCGCTGCGGCTGCATCATCGTTCCGTGCTCCTCGTCGGGGCGGGCAAGGTAGCGACCGGCCGGTTGGAACAGCTGCTCGAGGTCGCGGCGAAGGTGCACGTCGTTGCTCCGGAGCCAAGCGCTGTGGTCATCGCCCACGCAGCGACCGGAAAGATTCGCCTTTCTCAGCGCGTCTTCGAGCCCTCGGACTGCGACGGCGTCTGCGTGGTCTTCACCGCCATTGACGAGCCCGACGTCACCCGCCAGGTGGTGGCTGAGGCCCGGCGCAGGGGTTTGTGGGTGAACGCCGCCGATCTTCCTGACCTGTGCGACTTCTATGTTTCAGCCTTTGGTCGCCGCGGGCCGGTGACGGTCGCGGTCTCGACCGCCGGCCAAGCGCCCGGGTTGTCGCGTGCGCTCAAAGAACGGGCGCTGAGCGCTATCGGCCCCGAGTGGGGAAAGCTCGCGCGGCTGTTGGGTCGGCTGCGACGGATGACGCCTGCCGGCCCCGCGCGAACGAAGGCGATCAGCGCGTTGATTGAAGGCGGCGCGGCACAAATGCTTGCGCGCAAAGACCGCTTGGAACTGTGGAAACGGATCCGCGCGGTATGGCCGGTTGATACGGGAGCAGCGCGATGAAGCAGCGCAGCGTTGGAAAGGTCTACCTCGTCGGCGCAGGGCCCGGAGACCCGGGGCTTTTGACCCTGCGCGCCGCCGAGCTGCTCAGCCGCGCGGACGCGGTCGTTTATGACCGACTGATTCACCCGCAGATCCTCGCCCGCGCCCGCAGCGGTGCGCGGTTGGTCTTTGCCGGGAAGGAAGGCGGCGGTGAGAAGACGCGACAGGAACACATCAACGCGGTGTTGATCGACCAAGCCCGAGTGGGTCGAACGGTGGTGCGTCTGAAAGGCGGTGACCCGTTCATTTTCGGCCGCGGCGGCGAAGAGGCGATCGCCTTGAGCGCAGCGGGGATTCCGTTCGAGGTGGTGCCTGGAGTGTCGAGTGGAACCGCGGTTCCAGCCGCGGCGGGCATTCCGGTCACCCACCGCGGCGTTTCTGGCTCGGTGACGTTCGCCACCGGACACCGCGCGGACGACATCCCCAACTGGAAGCACCTCGCTGAATCCGAAACGCTGGTGCTCTTCATGGCCGGCCAGCGGTTGGCCGAAGCCACCGTGGCGTTGATGCGGGAAGGGAAATCGGCGCTCACGCCAGCCGCGGTGGTCGAGGCTGGCACCTGGGAAGGCCAGCGGGTGATTGAAGGCACGCTGGGGCAAATCGCTAAACTTGCAACCGACGCACAGGTGGGGTCGCCGGCATTGCTGATTGTCGGGGAAGTGGTGAGGTTGCGTGCGCAACTGACGAACCTGGCGCTTGAAGCGCCGGCTCAACAGGGAGCCTGTCGATGAGCGGCGACCGACTCTCGCAGCTCAAGCAGCTCGAAGCCGAGAGCATTCACATCATTCGTGAAGTGGCCGCTGAGTTCGCGCGACCGGTGATGCTCTACAGCATGGGCAAAGACTCTCAGGTGATGCTTCACCTGGCGCGGAAGGCGTTTCATCCGGGCCCCCTGCCCTTTGGGCTGCTGCACGTCGACACGACGTGGAAGTTTCGCGAAATGTATGCCTTTCGAGATTCGTTCGTCGCAAGCCACGGCATCAAGCTGCAGGTGCACATCAACCAACAGGCAATCGCCGACGGAATCAACCCGTTCGACTACACCAGCCAGAAGTACACCCACGCGATGAAGACCGTCGGCCTGCTCGCCGCGCTCGCGCGGGGAAACTACGACGCTGCGTTTGGTGGCGCGCGGCGCGACGAAGAAAAGTCTCGCGCGAAAGAACGCGTCTTTTCCTTCCGCGATCGCAACGGCCAGTGGGATCCAAAGAACCAGCGCCCTGAGCTGTGGAACCTTTACAACGGCCGCATCGACCGAACAGAGAGCATCCGCGTCTTCCCCTTGTCGAACTGGACTGAGCTCGACGTGTGGCAGTACGTGATGACCGAGAATATTCCGGTGGTCCCTCTCTACTTCGCGGCCGAACGTCCGGTCATCGAGCGCGATGGCAACTTGATCATGGTCGACGACGATCGCATGCGACTGATGCCTGGTGAGAAGCCGGTGATGAAACGGGTTCGGTTCAGGACGCTGGGGTGTTACCCATTGAGTGGAGCGGTCGAGTCATCGGCCACCACGGTCGCAGAAGTGATCGACGAAATGCTGGCC
>JANOHG010001101.1:0-1120 GCA_031406375.1 Archangiaceae bacterium
CCGGCCTGAGGCGAGCAGTTGCTCGGTGCCACTGCCGCCAGTGCCAATCCAGCACTGGTTCGAGCCAGCGTTGGTGCAGGTGGTACCGGGGAAGCCCGAGCATGCGTTGGCGACACAGGCGCTTGGCTGGGTGAGCCATGCCTGAAATTGCCCCGCGTTCCGGGTGAATGCCCGCAGCGTGCCAGTGTTGATGAACGAGCTGGTCACCAGGCCGACCCGCCAGTCCAGGGTTGACCCATTGAGGTTTGCCGCCATCGCCATCGCGGCGCTGCCCAACGAGGTCTGGGACGTTGCCATCGAGCAGCTGTCGTCGACGACGAAGAGGAAATCGACCTGGCCGTTGCGGGGGGTGAACCGTTCACACTGAATTGCGTTCGCATCCCCAAACTGGGCAACCGCTGAGCCCCCTGCGACGTCGCTCATCGAGAAGATCGACTGCTCAACCGGATTGGCCGGAGCCGCGACCGAAGCAGCGATGGCGACGATGACCACCACCGCGCTGTTGGTGCGGTGAAGGTACTCGACCTGGATCCGGAAGTTCGCCGGTGAAACCCCGCCATTGCCGGCCAGGCTTCCCGCGCCCGTTCCAACCAGCGTTTCGGCGATGAGGTTCGCGCGTGCCTTGATGTCGACGGATCCAACCTGGTCGTAGATGCCCTGAACGGCAGGGATCGCATCCCACGTGGTGAAGCTCTGCGTGGTCGGCGCGCTGAGCGTTGCGATGCCGTTGAGCAGCCCTCGAAGCGCTGCTTCATCGGCAGTGGGGTTGGTCGACCCTGCGCGGGCGGGCTCGCGCCACGCGATGAACGCCACCTGGTTCGTCGCGTCATAGCCAATCAGGCCGCGTTTGTTGGGGCCGACGGAAATCGCGCTCACCTCGGTAAAGGTCGCTGGCAGGCCCAACTGAATGTCAGGAACCCCCTCTGCCTTGAAGCTCACCGGGCGCAGGTTCATCACCGTGCACACCTGCCCTGCCGGACCAATGCCATCTGCAGAGTTGTTCGGGTTGAGCTCTGCGGGATCCACCTTGCCGTTTTGGTTGGTGTCTTCGGCGCCATCGTCGATTCCGTCTGCGTCGGTGTCTCGCTTGGTAGGGTCGGTGGTGGTGGTCGGATCCACC
>JANOHG010001180.1:0-3245 GCA_031406375.1 Archangiaceae bacterium
CGGCAGCTCGATCGCCTCTACGCACTCATCACGGTGCTGTCGGTTGAGCCAATTCAAGGCGCGCATTCCCGCCTGCTCCACACGCTCATCCGCGGCGGCGTTCGCGACCGTTCGCTGGGCGAGCTCTTTCGGACCAACAGCCGGCTGCTCGCGCAACGGGTCATCGAGCGCGCGGGCCATGGCGGCGAGCACTACGTCACCCGCACCCGTGATGAACAGCACCAGATGGTCAACTCGGCCGGTGGCGGCGGGGCGCTGACCTCGTTCTCGGTGTTCCTCAAGTTCATGATGGGGTGGGCCCACCTTCCGCCGTTGATCGACGGAATCGCTAACGCGCTCAACTACGCCAGTGGCTTCGTGGCGATGCAGTTGTTCGGGTTTACGCTCGCGACCAAGCAGCCCGCGATGACGGCAGCAACTCTGGCCGGCGCAATCAAGGACACCACGTTGGGGCTCGAGACTCCCGAAGAGGCGGATCTCGGCCCTCTTGTCGAGCAGGTGGCCCACACGATTCGCAGCCAGTTGGCGGCGGTGGTCGGCAATCTGGGAATGGTGGTGCCCGGCGCCATTCTGATAAATGTAGTGGTGCATCTGTTCACCGGTGATTGGCTGCTCGAGCTCGATCAGGCCCAGAAGGTCGTTCAGAAGCACCATCCGTTCGGTTCAGCGACGATTCCCTACGCGATGTTGACCGGCGCGTTCCTCTGGGCTGCGAGCATCGCCGGCGGTACGGTCGAGAACTGGTTCGTCGTCAACAAGCTGCACGAAGCGATCGCCAGCAGCCGGGGACTTCGTTCGCTGGTCGGCAGCAACACCACCGCCCGATTCTCAAAGTTCTTGCTCAACAACATCTCAGGCTTTAGTGGCAGCATCAGCTTGGGCGTTTTCCTCGGTTTGTCGCCGGTGCTTGGCGTGCTGGTGGGGATCCCCGTTGAGGTTCGCCACGTTACCTTCGCGACAGGGCAGCTGACATTCGCGGGGTTGACGTTGGGCTTTGAGCGGGTGCTTGAGGCCGAATTCCTGTGGTCGGTCGCCGCGATCGCCGTCATCGGGCTTTGCAACTTCGGCGTGAGCTTTTCGCTCGCCCTCTTCGTTGCGCTGCGTGCACGTGAAGTAGGAGCCCTGGCGCAGTTTGGGTTGTTCGGCGCCGTGTTTCGAAGGTTTCGTCAGGCGCCGTTGGATTTCTTCCGTGCGCCGCTCAACCCGCATTGAACGCGCGACTTCTTTGCCAGCTCAAATCCGCAGCTAACCCATCACCACGAGCCGCTGGGCTCGCCCAGCAAGATAGCCGACCTTCCGGGCGACTCCCGCGAGGGCGGGATCCAGGTCATCCACGCGCAGCGTCAAGCGCGGCAGCGACGACAGCAGATGCCGCGAGATTTGGCCGAGGCTCAGCGTCGCGTGCCCACGCCGACGTTCATCGGGCACGGTGAATAAGCCTTCGAGCTCAGCCCCAAACTGACTTCGCGACCCCACGTCTATTTTGAAGACCAACCGCCCGTTCTCTTCGAGCACGTAGGTGCGCTTGCTGCGCACCCGTTGCCGCACGCGCAGGGGAAACCCTTCAGGGTCTTCCTCTAGCGGATCGCGCTGCATCATTTCCTGCACCGACTGCGCTGCCATCGGAATCAGCTGCTCGACATCGGGCTCGAGCGCCAATCGAAGCAGTGGATTGGTGAACGGGCCGAGGTCGTCTGCCGACACCGCGAACAGGCGCTGCGCGCGCGACAACGTGGGCCGCATCGTAACCAACTGGTTCAGCAGAACGTCGATACAGCCCTTTTCTCCCAGGGCAGCGCCGAGCTTCACCTTCCCATGAAGCACCTTCGCGATGTCCGCGATTGCGTTGGGCAGATTGCTCGAGGGCACCACCATGCCTCCCGTGCCGCCGACGAAGACAGCCGCGGTCAGCTCGCTGCCCAGAAACCGCCCCCAGAACGTGAATGACGCCCGCCCTGACGCAGGCACGATGCCGAACTCTTCGAGCAACCCAAGCAGATACAAGTTGTGAGACGGCTCGCGCGCCAGCAGCGCTTTGAGCGATTCGAGGTGCTTGGGGGCCAGTGGCTCGACGTTCGACGCCATGTGCGGGGGTGCAAGCTAGTACGAGAGCCCGGAAGTCCGTGCGGGGATCGGCCGTCGAGCCACCCGGATGGCGAGGCGGGCGACCGAGCCGCACTGTCTGTGCGGCGCAGGGAGCTCAACGAAGCAAGCGGGGCTGGAATCGGCGGCCCAGCCATGCACGGACTTCCGGGCTGTCGTACTGGCTCAATGCGCTTCGCATCCTGCAGCCTTCGTTTCGCGATCTCGGTGCGGCGAGCAACCCTCGTTAGCTGCCCCCGTCAGGGACGAAAGTGAAGGTGTAGGCCTGTCGCCGCATCGTGAGCCCGCTGGGTTCGAAGTGCGCGTCTTCGAACGCGTCGATGATGCAGGCACTGACCTGAGGGTCCTGCCAGCTGGTCTTTTTGATCACGATGTTCTCGAAGCCACCTGAAGACGTCGCGTTGAACGAGACCATCACCTCAATCGGAACGCGCACCCGATCGCTGACATCCATGAAGCACTGTTGAACCAGCGGCTCGACTGCGGCGAGCATCGGCAATCGCTTCGCCTCAGGCGACAACTCTGGCGATGGCGCGATCTCTCGAGGCGAACGGGGTTGCATCACCAGCGGTGCAATCTCGAGAGCCAGCGGCAGCGGGCGAATCGGCTCGGGAACCAAAGCTCGAGGAGAGGGAGGATCATGCGGTCGCGCAGCAACCGGCGGCTCCATTCGCACTGCCGGCGCAGGAACCACGCTCGGCGCGTCTTTGAGCAGCCAGAAGCCCAACCACACCAACGCCGTGAACGGCAACAGCACCGCCACCGCGATCAGCAGGTGCCGCCTCACAAGGTGTCCTCACTGACGACTGGGGCGGCGCGGCTCACCTGCGCCAACGAGAAGTTGCTCACCAACTGGGCCGCCTTCACTGGTGTTCCGTCGCCCAGACCGCTCCACTTGGCGAGCCACCCGATGACCTCTTCCGGATTGCGCCCCGCTTCTCGCAGCGCCGAGATTGTCAACGCACCGTCGCGCTTGGCGAGCCGCTTCCCTTCCCGGTCGACAAGCAGCGGGACGTGAGCGAACCGCGGAGCCGGCAAATCCAGTGCTTGATACAGCTGAAGCTGGCGCGGCGTGGAGCTGAGCAGATCGTCTCCACGCAGCACGTCGGTGATTCCCTGGGCCGCGTCGTCGACCACCACCG
>JANOHG010001229.1:0-2786 GCA_031406375.1 Archangiaceae bacterium
TCGCATGCGATCGCCAACGGGGTTTATGTCGCCGCGGCGAAGGCGCTAGCCGATCGCCTGCTGATCGATGCGGCGAACGTCGAACACCCACTGCCGGCCGCTGGTGCCCTGAACGATTGGAGCGATGCGGTAGATGAACTCGTAGTCAGGCAGCGCCGACAGCCCTATCCAGCTTTCGAGCTTGGCGAGCGCGGGAAGTAAGACGCGATCAGCAGGCTCCTCGGCCGCTTCGGGCGCGCCTTCCTCTGGGTTGGGAACTGCTTCGGGCACGGTGCCGGGGATGACCTCGGTGTCGGCGGCGGTTCGCAACCGCGCGAGGTAGACGAGCCCGACCGCCACCACATGCTTGCAGTGCGAGCCGAACTTGTTCCACGACTGGCAGGTGCAGCTCGAGTCGATTTTCCCGACCGACGGCTTGAGCGACACTTCGTACTTCTCGCCTTCGGTGCCGGTGACACGGGCGGCAAGCCCTTCAGCGGTACGATTGAGCATCGAGACGCGACGCCCTTCGGCGTACTCGCGTCCGGTTTTGAAAGTGATCTGCTGCACTTCGGCTTTCAGAGTGCGAAGCCAAGTTCCATCGTCGCGCGGCAGAGGGTCAGGGATAGAAGGTTCGGTCGAGGGCAAGCGGCCGCAATAACATCGCAGAGCTCCAGACGCTAGGGTTCGCTAGGGTCTCGCGGCAATGGAACCGAGAATTGCCGAGCTCGAAGCGCGCTTCACTCACCAAGAGCGAATGATCGGAGAGCTGTCTGAAGTGATCTGGAAACAACAGCAACAACTCGATGGGCTGACGCGCGCGGTTCACGATCTTCAACAGAAGCTCGCGGGAGACTCCGGCCTGGTGGATGCCCACCAGGACGAGAAGCCGCCGCACTACTAAGCCAGGGCGGTTCTCCCTTGCGCGCTCAAGAGCACGCCTGACGACAGCGTTGACCTCGGGTGCAGTCTCCAGCGCGAACCGACGCGGGCGCAGCAATCTTGGCGCCGGTCATCGAGGTCGCAAGGCCGGCTTTGCGATTCCAAAGCCCATCACCTTCACGCTGCCGTCGAACGACAGCATGATGTTGTGCGGGGTGACGTCACGATGCACGACGTTCAGCGGTTCGCCGTTGGGCTTCGATTTCGGGCGCACTTAGTGAAGGCCGGTCGCAAGTGACCACGGCGGCTGAAGAAGGCGTACCCGCTGCCTCACCAAGGGTGCCCATCCGAAATCCGAGATGGTGCCGGACTGGTGACCGCGACGGCCGGTTTGGCACGAGCAGCCCAACAACCTCGCGCGGTTGGCGGCGATTTCTTCTCAGCCACCCACCCCGCCGCCCGGGCGACGACCGTCCACACCTACGGACAGGCGCGCTTCGGCGCCCCTGTAATGGCGAGAGGTTCCACCGGCCTCGAGTTTGCTGAAACGGCGCGCAATGGTCACCACCGCAAATCAAGTCCGCTCGTCCTCCTCCTGCTCCTCTTCGTCTCGACCCAGCCCCGCACCCAGCAACACCGAGACTCGCAGGAAGGAATTGCATGGGCGGCAAGCGCGTGTCAGAGGCCAGGCAGCACAAGAGCTGCTCTCACCCATGGCTCGACACCAAACCCAACCGAGGTTGACCCTGAAGCCGATGAAGCTCGCCCACCAGTGGCTCTCACCGCTACTGATTGTGCATGTCGTCCTCGGGGGCGTTCCGGCAGCAATGGCAGCCGACCAGGCTGGCACTAAAGAATCGTTCACCTTCTCCGAGCAGTCCGCCCCTACGGCGGCGCCGACGAACGACCTCTCGAAGAACAACAACCTCAACAAGCGTTCGGCGCCCGTCTCCAACTCTGGAGCCTTCGGGCATTCGCTGGTGATTGACGTGCCGGCCGGTCGGCTCGGGATGACACCCAACATCGCCTTGAGCTACTCGAGCTCGGCCCATCGCAGCGAAGGCGAGCTGGGAGCGGGGTGGAGCATGTCTACTCGCACCATCACTCGCTCCACGCGGAACGGCTTTCCTCCGGTCATCGCGGGCGCCAACGGCGCCAAGTACGACGACGCCGCCTCCACCTTCGATGGCCCGGACGGGCCGATGGTTCGCGTCACCGACGGCCCGACTGGGGCCTTGGGGTCAATCTACGCCCCGCTGCGTGAGTACTCGCCAGTTCGCTACGAGCACCTGCCATCGTCCGTCTCCTCAGCCAGCGATTCTTGGATTGAGCACCACCCCTCGGGCATCAAGCGGCACTACGGCCAGCTCGGCACAGCCCGAGTCACGGTCACAAACGAATTGGGCATCCACAGCTGGTTCCTGCTCGAAGAAGTTGACGCGTTCGGCAACAACGTCTCCTACGACTACCATCTGCTCAAGCCGGGCAGCTTTCCCGTACTCTTCGTGGCCGGCCAGAATCCGCTACAGACTCACCAACAGCCAGTTCTGGCCAGCGTCCGCTGGGGCGGCAACTCGACCCTGACACTCGCGCACGTTTTTGAGCTGGCCTGCAAAGTGACTGCGAAGGAAGGAAGTCTCGACATGCTCAACGGGCATGTTCGAAACGAGATGCGCATCGACTCCATCGAAGTGCGCGGGCCGCGGGCCGGCGGCACCACGCAGGGCACCTACTGGCGCTACGACTTCACCTACAACGCCAGCCCGGACACCGGCCGGCAACTGCTTACGAAAGTGGAGCGAGTTGCGCCGATACAGTCGGACGGCGGCGGGCTCACTCAGACTCAGAGCTGGTCCTTCGAGTACAGCAACAACGCGGGCGTGGTGCGGTGGGACCCGAGGGGCGTGGATTTCCCAAGCTCGATG
>JANOHG010001239.1:0-2926 GCA_031406375.1 Archangiaceae bacterium
AAATCCTGTATTTTTTGCTGAATCGCACTGCAGTAAAAATTCGAGTTCAAAAAAGCGAAGATCCTCTCGAAGTCGGACCCGCTGCTCGACAACGTCGCCTTGGTGCTCAACAAGTTCCCGCAGGTGAGGAAGATTCGCATCGAAGGACACACCGACGATGTCGGCACCGACGCTCAGAATCAGGTGCTCTCTGAGAAACGCGCCAAAGCGGTCTTCGAGGCGCTGACAAAGCGCAAGGTTGACCCCACGCGCCTCGAGCCGAAAGGTTTCGGCAGGTCGCAGCCGCTGGTGAAAGAGACGACCGATGCGGCACGCGAGCAGAACCGGCGCGTCGAGTTCATCGTCGCCGACATGGCGCCCATCGTCGAAGAGGTCGCCAAGCCCGTTCCATAAGGAGCAGTGTGCGCGGCTAAAGGTGGTCGCGCGTCTTGTCGATGGTCTTCGCTTCGTTGGGGTCGATGGGCGATGGCGTCGCCGATGAAGGCTCTTCACGGGTGAAGATGACCTCGAGAATCTCGGTGCGCGGCGCCAGCGGCGGCACGTCACCGATGAACAGCGCGGCACTGCGCAGCGCTGCTGCGAATTCACGTGCGTTCGACCACCGTCGTTCGGGCTTGGTCGCCATCGCTTTCTCGATGACCGCACAGAGCGGAACCGGCAGCGCAGGCGCCAAGCCGCGCAGCGGAAGTGCGCCGCCCAACCGGACGTTCTGCATCAGCGCAGGAAGCCCGTCGCCCTCGTAAGGCTTTCTGCCTGCCAGAAGCTCGTAGAGGATGACCGCGATTGCATAGATGTCGGTGCGACCGTCGACCTCTCGCGCATCGAAGAACTGTTCCCACGCCATGTAGCTTGGCGTGCCAAGCGTCGTGCCGGCGAGCGTCAGCGGGTTCGCCGTCGGCCCGTCCATCTTGCTGATTCCGAAGTCGAGCAGCTTGGCGAACTCGTACTCGTTTCCGTGCACGTCGCGCCTGCGCACGACGAAGATGTTGGCGGGCTTCATGTCGCGATGAACGATGCCTTTGGCGTGCGCCGCCGCGAGCCCATCGAGCACTTGCGCAAGCAGTTGAATGACCCGCGCGGGATGCAGCGGGTTCTCGCGCCGGGCCAGCGTCTGCAGGTCATCACCGTCGAGCAGCTCCATCGCGATGAAGGCGACGCCTTCGTCAGTCACGTCTGCGTCAAGGACTGCGACCGCGTGCTCGTGGTCGACCGCGGCCGCCATGCGCGCTTCGCGCATGAACCGCTCGAGCATCGCGCCGTCCGTCATCAGCTCGCGACGAAGAATCTTGAGCGCGACCTTCCCGTTGGTCCTGACGTGACGACCCTGGTACACGGCGCCGAACGCGCCGGCGCCGATCAGCCGTTCGAGCAGGTACCTGTCGATGCGTGAGCCGCATCGACCTGTTGCCGACATCGCGATTCCGGTGCGTGGACAAATCGGGAGGCCCGGGTGTTGGTCTCCACAGTGCTGGCAACAGGCCCCCATCGCCTTTCCTCTCGCAGTCTTGAGGCGTTGGCGTCAACCTTCTGAGGGGCTTCGTGCCTTGGGCAGCGAGAAGGTGTCACGCGTATGGCCCACGGCGAACTGCATACGCGTTCACTACATTCTATGTAGCTTTCGTGTGTGCCTCCTCGTGCTTCCAGTGGCGCCATTCCTCGGTGGCGTGAGCTTCATGACCTGGCAGCAACCCAGGCCGGCCACTTCACCTCGCGCCAGGCCGCCGAGCACAACATCGGCACGCGGCTATTGAGCTACCGCCTGAAGAGCGGGCGCCTCGAACGGTCGAGACGCGGCGTCTTTCGATTCCAGCAGTTCCCGTCGCAGCCCAACGACGAACCCGTTCCTTTTTGGCTCTGGAGCGACCGCCAAGGGCTGTTTAGCCACGAAACTTCCCTTTCTCTGCGCGGGCTCTCGGACGTTGTCCCGGTTGCTGTGTCGATGACGTTGCCAGCTTCGTGGCGACCGCGCAGGCTGAGAGTCCCAGCTGGACTCGTTCTCCATTTTGCAGACATAGGTGAGAGCGAGCGAGGTTGGGTTGGCCCAGTGCCGGTCACCGGCCTCGTACGAACGCTCAACGATTGCGTCGCAGCCGGGCTCGAGGAGCAATTTCTCCGTCAAGCGGTGCGGGAGGCGATCGCCCAGGGACACCTGATTCAGGCGGACCTCACCCGCCTGCGTCGCGAGCTCCACGCCTTCGCGACGACACCGCGTTTGGTGGCGCGCGCATGAAGTCCTACGGTTCACCCGAAGCATTTCGGGTCGCCCTGGAAGAGCGCGTCAAGGCGTCGGCAACGGCCCTCGGTCACGCGGATGCGAATCGCCGAAGTCAGCTCCTTCTGGTTGATCGTCTTCTCGCCCGGCTCACGCTCGAATTCGGCGACGCACTTATTGCCAAGCCGTCGTCCGGGCGATTCGTGCCAAGTCATCGCGCGACAACCCGCTGCATGAGGAACCGCTCAAACTCGGTGAGGTCGGCCATCGCCGCAGCACTGAGACCACGCGCCGCCAGGAGCACTGATGCGCCGGGCGCCAGCGCGTCCGGCCCGCTTTGACGCCTGACCGTCATTTCAGCGAAACACCAAGGACCTGAGCGCGAACCGGTAGGGTTCGCATTGCCGCGTGGTTTCGCCCAATGGGGCCAATCTTCAGACGAACCGACTCGCACCCTGGGTATAGGTCATCGTCGCTGCGCTCAGATCCCTCCGGAACTGCGATGTTTTTCTCGCACACGCTAGCCCTGACCCCTGACACCGGGTAACAGCCCAAGCAACAGAGCAACCGAGCAACGGAGCAACCGAGCAACCGAGCAACCGAGCAACCGAGCAACCGAGCAACCGAGCAACCGAGCAACCGAGCAACCGAGCAACCGAGCAACCGAGCAACCGAGCAACCGAGCAACCGAGCAACCGAGCAAGCGAGCAAGCG
>JANOHG010001273.1:0-3300 GCA_031406375.1 Archangiaceae bacterium
ATCTGGGCGCCCGACAAGATGCACTACGACGACTACCCCGAACGGCTGACGTGGTGGTCTGAACGCGAGCAATCCATCAGCCGCTTCGAGAAGGCGATGGAAGAGACGCCAGCTGCGTACATCGCGCTCACCCGATGGGACGCGATGCTGAAGCTCGAGCAGAAGGTTGGCGAGACGGTCACCATTCTCGGCGCGGTGAGCGAAGTGAAGTTTGGAGAAAGCGGGCCTTCGGTGGTTCGCCTCTCGCGCAACCGGGGAAACGACTTCGAAGTCATCTTCTTCGACCGCGACGTGCTGCTCGCCTCGGGGATCCAATACAAGAAGGGTGAATACATTCAGGTCCGCGGAACGGTGAACAGGTACCGCGACAATTATCGCAAGCTCGACAAGCTTCAGCTGGTGGTGAGCCTTCCAGGGCAGGTGCTCGCGCCGAGCGCTCAGCTCGAAGAGCTGCTCGACGACAAGGGCCAGGCCGCGCCCAAACAAGAAACAGAGGGTGATTGAGAATGTTGACGCGCATCAGGTGGGTTGGGCTGTGCTGTCTGGCGTTGATTGGGTGTGGCCCCGCGCCAGTAGACGTTTGCAAGGGTCGGTTGGCCAGCGACCTGGTGGTCACGGAAATCATGCTCGACCCCGATGGCAAAGATACCGGAGGCGAGTGGTTCGAGGTCTACAACACGCTCGGAACGGACCTCGACCTCAAGGGAATGGTGGTCTTCACGCGCGACACCGACGGGTCGGGCGCAAAGAGCCACACGGTGAAGGCCGGCACCGCCAAGGCGCAGTCGTACTTCTCGTTTGGGGACATCGGGTCGGGGGTGCTTCCCGCGTGGATTGGGTACAGCTATGGCGATGATTTGGGCAGCTTCGGAAATACCCGGGGCGTGGTGGGCATCAAATGTGGCACGACGGTGCTCGACGAAGCGACCTGGTCTCGCGCGGCGAAGGCAAACCGTTCGCGCATGCTCGACCCGATGGTCCCGAAGAAGTCGACCGAGAACGACGACGAAACGAAGTGGTGCGACACCGAAGCGAGCGCCGTCTACGTGGGCACCCGTGCAGGAACTCCTGGCGCGGCGAACGTCGCCTGTGTTCCCGTGGCCATCGCCGGGACGTGCCTCGAGGCCGGCGTGCCGAGGCCGATTCGGCCCGCTGGTTCAGGCGACTTGCTCATCACCGAGATTATGGCGAACCCGAAGGTGGCTGCCGCGGCGACGGGTGAATGGTTCGAAGTGCTCGCGACCAGCCCGGTCGACTTGAATGACATCACGATCGCGACGCCTACCAGCGACACCGACGTGAAAAGCGTGGCATGCCTTCCCGTCACTGCGGGTGAGTACGTCCTGTTCGCGCGCAGCGCAGATCCTTTGGCCAATGGAAACCTTCCTACTCCCAAGGCGACCTACAGCCTCACGCTTCCCGACTTGTCGAACAGGATGATCTTCCTGCGACGGGGCGATGCGGGCATCGACGAGGCGGCGTACAACACCCCCAGCGACGGGGTGGCGTGGCAGCTCGACTCGAGCCAGCTCACCCACCTCGGCAACAATGACCCGCTCAACTTCTGCCTGTCGACGAAGCGGTGGGACGGGGGCACCGACTTCGGTACCCCCGGCGCGGCGAACGAGGTTTGCGTGGGACGCATCGATGGAGGGTCCGACGCGGGCCCCGACGCAGGGCTCAATGATGCGGGCCCCGACGCAGGGCCCAATGATGCGGGCGATCCGAGCTTCTGCTTTGACGTAGCTGCGAACGGCTTCCGGCCCATCATCAAGGCGAACGTCGGCGACTTCGTCATCACTGAGTTCATGGCGAATCCGAACGCGGTCAGTGACAACGTCGGCGAGTGGTTCGAGGTGCTTTCGAAAGGCAACGCCGACTTCAACGGAATTCAGCTGACCGGAATGACAGGTTTGACGGCGGTCAACTCGAACACCTGTCTGCGGTACTCTGCTGGCAGCTTGATTCTGTTCGCCTCGAGCAATGACCCGCTGGTCAACGGCAACATCGCAGGGGTGGTCAGCAGCTTCAGCTTCGCGCTGCTTCAAACGAACGGCCGAATCCTGCTCTACACCGATGCAGGAACCGTCGACCAAGTGACCTGGACGGCGGTGGGCGACGGGAAGTCGAAGCAGCTCGACGTCAACAAACAGGATTCAGTTCAAAACGACATGCTGGGCATTTTCTGCGACGGCGATGCGGGCATCGTGCTGCTCGATGGAGGTGCAGGTGACAAAGGCACGCCAGGCGCTGCCAACCACCCATGCCCGTGAGGTGGGTCTTCGTGGCGCTCGCGTTGACTGTCGTTGGCTGCGGCACGCCAAGTCCCTGCGGACCGTCGTCCGGCAAGGTGGTGAACATCGTCGACGGCGATACGTTCGACCTCGAGTCCGGGGTGCGGGTTCGCTTGTTGCTCATCGACACCCCCGAGACCACGGGCGGAAAGATGGATTGCCACGGTCAAGAAGCGAAGGCGTTCACCCGTGCTGCGCTCGACGGAAAGTCGGTGTCGCTGCAATACGACGCAGAGTGCAAAGACCGCTTCGGCCGAACGCTGGCGTATGTCTTTGCGGACGGCAAAGAGGTCAACACCACGTTGGTGAAGGCAGGCCTGGCATGCGTGCTCTATGTCGCTCCGAGCGGGATGAGCCGAAGGTCTGAGTTCGAAGATCTCGAGTCGGAAGCGAAGACCAACCGCACCGGAATGTGGGGCGCCTGTACCCAGGTGACGTGCGGGTAGCCTGGGAATTCGTACCGCGTGTTGAAGAGGTTCCTCACGCTCAAAGCCACTGGAAGAGGCTTCGTCTTGGGGTCGAAATGCCCCGGTCATTTCGAATGGCGGGGCGAGCGCGCCCCAATCTCTCGGGGTCCTTTCTCGTTGCCCTCGAAGGATATGTGGCCGTCGGATTGCGCCACACTGCGGCATGGCTCCAGTAGCGCTCAAAGGTCCGACGATGTCGTTCAACCAGGTGACAAGCTCTCCTTCCGCAGCGGCACCGCCCGATGCTGGTTCGGGTGTTTCGGCTCCCCCCCAGAAGCCGCCGTCTGTGAAGGATGGCTTTGAGATTCTCCCCTTCAAAGCCATTGGTGGTGGTGGGTACATCTAGCGACGCTTCGGCTCGAGTTTCTCTCGGCCGGGCTCCAGAGTTCTTGCGGCCGCTCGAAGCAGGAACTGGCGGGGATCGAAATTCGCAGGGTTGGAGCAGGCCAGACATCCACGTGAAGTTCGCGGCAATTTCGAGCGCGAGACTGAACTCGATCAGGCTTCACGAGGGAACCTCAGTGAACTATCTCGTTTGG
>JANOHG010001296.1:0-1140 GCA_031406375.1 Archangiaceae bacterium
CGTCTTGTGCGTCGTAGCCATGGTCTGAAATTTGCTCTACCACCTTTTCGAACGCGACGTCGCCTTGTATCTGCCTCCCTTGCGGCCTGACCCACACGCCTATGAATTTTGACCTTCCGCGTCGACGGGCTCTCGACAACCTGATTCGACCCACGCGCGCTGAGGTTTCTGCGCCTGCGCTGCGGCACAACTTGCAGGTTGCTCAAAAGCTCGCTGCTCCCGCGGAGGTGATGGCGGTGGTGAAAGCGAACGCCTATGGCCATGGCGCGATTCAAGTCGCACGCGTGCTGGAGGATGAAGGTGTGGCGATGCTTGGGGTGGCGCTGGTTGAGGAAGGAGTCGAGCTTCGTTCGGGAGGAGTCAAGGCCCCCATTCTGGTGATGGGTGGCTCGTATGACGGTGGCTACGCGCTGATGGTCGAGCATCGATTGACGCCCACGCTCTTTCGCCGCGAGCACATCGAGGGTTTGGTAAGCGCCGCGCAACGCACTGGGAAGCCGGCAACGGCGCACCTGAAGCTCGACACCGGAATGAGCCGGCTGGGCGTGCAACCCGCAGAGCTACCCGAGTTCCTCGCGCTGTTGCGCGGTGCATCCGGCGCGATCGAGCTTGAAGGGTTTCTCTCGCACTTCGCCAACGCAGACCTTCAGCATCACCCGCTGACGCGCGTGCAGAGCGCCCGGTTTCGCGAAGGACTCAGCCGCGTTCGCGACGCCGGCTTCAATCCAAGGTTCCGGCATCTGTCGAACTCGGCGGGGCTGCTTGCAGATCCAGAGCTGAGTGATGGCCTCGACATCAACCTCGTGCGCCCTGGTCTGTTGCTGTACGGGTTGGTTCCGGATGCCTGGCTTGCCGGGAACCTCGAACTGCAGCGGGTCGTCACCTGGAAGACCGGAGTGATGCACCTGAAGCAAATTGAGCCTGGCACTGCGGTCTCGTACTCAGGCACCTGGTTGGCCGAACGGCCCAGCCTGATTGCGACTCTGCCGATAGGTTACGCCGATGGGTTTTCGCGGGTCTACTCGGGCAAGGCCAAGGTGTTGGTTCACGGCCGACGCGTGCCTGTGGTCGGCCGGGTGACGATGGACATGTGCATGATCGACGTCACCGACATTCCCGGCGTGAAGGTCGGCGATGAGG
>JANOHG010001303.1:0-5909 GCA_031406375.1 Archangiaceae bacterium
AGAAACGCGAGCCCGTGTTCGAGTTCGAGCTCGGACGCGTGAAGAAGGGTAAGTGATTTCCACCGGCCTCGACGTATGGGTGGCAGATGGCTTTGCTTCCCTCGCGGGCAAGCGGGTGGCAGCGATCGTCAACCCAACCAGCGTCGACTCGCGCTTCCGTCATCTGGCAGATCTGCTGTACCGGTCGGCCACCGCGAAGCTCGTCGCGTTGTTCGGCCCTGAGCACGGCGTTCGCGGTGAGGCCCAGTACATGGTGCCAGTGGGTGAAATCGCGCGCGATCGCCATACCCAGGTGCCCGTCCACAGTCTTTATGGGTCGACCTACGCGTCGCTGAGTCCCACGCCTCAACAGCTGCAAGGGCTCGATGCCCTGGTATTCGACATTCAAGACGTCGGCAGCAGGTATTACACTTACGTCTACACGATGGCGCTGGCGATGAAAGCGGCGGCCAAGGCGAAGCTTCCTTTCTATGTGCTCGATCGTCCCAATCCGATTGGCGGGCTGCAGGTCGAAGGGAATATCGTCGGCAAGGGATTCGAGAGTTTTGTGGGGCTGTTTCCGATTCCCAATCGCCATGGGATGACTGCGGGTGAGCTGGCAACGCTGTTCAACGTGGAAGAGAAAATCGGCTGCGATCTCACCGTGGTGCCCTGCGATGGTTGGCGTCGGTCGATGTACTTTGGCGACACCGGCCTGCCCTTCATCGCGCCGTCTCCGAATATGCCTACCCAGGACACCGCGCTGGTCTACCCGGGGATGTGCCAGGGCGAAGGCACCAACGTGTCGGAAGGGCGCGGTACCTGTCGCCCTTTCGAGCAGTTCGGTGCTCCCTGGCTGGACGGGGCTGCGGTTGCCGAAAAGCTTGAATCACTCAAGCTGCCAGGCGTGCGGTTTCGTCCGATCGCCTTCACTCCGACGTTCGACAAGTTTACCGGGCAGTCGTGCGAGGGCGCTTTTCTTCACGTGACCGATCGCCTTTCGTTTCGCCCGGTGCTCACGGGCTTTGCGGTCTGGCAGACAGCCCGCAGCTTGTCGTCGGGGCGCTTCGCGTGGCGCGCTGACGCGTACGAGTTCGTCGATCGCGTTCCGGCGTTCGACCTGCTGTGTGGCACCGCGCAGGTGCGTGAAGGGATCGAGGCCGGGCTTGGGTTGGATCAACTGGTAGCAGGCTTCGATGCGCAGCTTGCGCAATTCCACGCGGTTCGCGCGCGGCATTTGATCTACGACTAGGCCATGTCCACCGCGATCGGGATCTTCTCGGACAGCGATGGCGATCTCGACGCGCTCGACGCTGCGCTGCGCTTCCTTTCCGGCAAAGGAGCGCGGCGCTTCCTGTTCGCCGGAGGCAAGTACTCGGATCTCGACGATTGGGTGAAGTGGAAACGCGACGAAGCCCGCGCGCTCACTGACTATTCGAACCTTGATTTTCTCGTCGACATTTCCAACTACCTTGCGGAATCGGATCAGGTCGAGCGGCCACCGGCCTTCGGAAATGCGTACGAGCTGTCTAGAACGAGCCAAGCGCTGACCCTGATGGCCGACCGCGTGATTCGCACCCCCGAGAAGGGAAGCCTGCAGTACCAGGATCCGAAGTGCCCGCGAAAGGCGATGGACATGCTCGGCGAAACGCTGTGCTGCGTCGTTCACGACAAGAACGATCTCGACAAAGAAGACATGATCAACGCGGCCTTGCTGGTGCATGGCAACGAGAAGGAGCCGAAGGTGGTGCAGATTGGGCCCCGGTACTTTCTCACCCCAGGAAGCCTCAAGGCGACCCAGCCGACCGTCGGGCTTCTCGAGTTCGCCGAGAAGACTCTGAAGTACTCGGCCTTCGCGCTCAACGGTGACGCCGTCATCGAAGCGCAGCTTCTTCAGGTTCAGCCCAAGAAGAAGGTCTTGGTCAAATGAAGCAGGTCGCGCTGCTGGGCGGCAGCTTCAACCCTCCACACTTTGGTCATTTGATGGCGTCGCTGTTCGTGCGCGGTGCGCTTCCGGTGGATGAAGTGTGGTTGATGCCGGCGTTCCATCACCCGTTTGGCAAGCCGCTTGAAAGCTTCGAGCATCGGGTTTCGATGTGTCGCGCGATGGGCGAAGACCTCGGGCCCTGGCTGAAGATTAGTGAGGTTGAACGCGAGGTGGGCGAGGGGGGCCGAACGATCGACACGCTCGAGTATCTGCTGCCCCGCCATTCGGACACGCGGTTTCGGCTGATCATCGGTTCAGACATTCTTCACGATCTTCCCAACTGGAAAGCCTGGGATCGCATCCAGACGCTCGTCGATGTCACCGTGCTGCACCGCGCAGGTTACCCAGATCCCCGGGCGATCGGGCCACCCTTGGTCGAGATCAGCTCGACCGAGATTCGCCAGCGCTTCGAGGTGAAAGATCTTCCCAGCGATCTGATCCCCCGCGCGGTGCTGGTCTACATCCAGGCCAAGCATCTGTACGGGGTTTGACGGACCCTGCGGCGTAGTGCTGGAACCTCGACGGACTGCCGTGGTACGCGACCTTCATGCTGACCCGACGTCAGATCCGGGTGGTCGGAGCAATGCTCGAGCGTGAGCCAGGGCGCTACCTGATCACCCAACGATCAAAGAACGCCTCACTGCCGCTGCTGTGGGAATTTCCGGGTGGGCGGGTGATGGAAGGCGAGTCGGACGCCGGAGCGCTGGTGCGTGAGCTCAAAGAGCGACTTGAGCTCGACGTTGAGGTGGGCGAGCAGACGATCACCACCCACCACGTCTACCCAGACTACGACGTCGACTTCCGGGTTTTTCTTTGCAAGCTCAAGGAGCCAGCCGAACCCAGCCACCAGGTCGTCAACGATCACCGTTGGGTCACGCTGGCCGAGACGGCCAACTACAAGTTCCCCGACGCCGACGCGCGTACGCTCGAGAAGCTGCTGGATCTCGATCACTGACCCCCACGTGCACCAGTTCCCCAAAGAAACCGGGTGGATCGAAGTGATCTGCGGGTCGATGTTTTCCGGAAAGACCGAAGAGCTGATTCGCCGGGTGAAACGCGCCGTCTACGGCAAGCGCCGTGTCCAGGTGTTCAAACCAAAAATCGACAACCGGTACGACGAGTCGGCCGTGGTGAGCCATTCACAGCTGAAGCTGTTCAGCACGCCGGTCGATCGCGCCCAGGAAATCCTGCAGTTTCTGCTTCCCGACACCGAGGTGGTGGGCATCGACGAGGTGCAGTTTCTGGGGCCGGAAATTGTGCCGATCATCGAGAGCCTGGCACAGCGCGGAATTCGGGTGATCTGCGCCGGCCTCGATCAAGACTATCAGGGCAAGCCATTCGAGCCGATGCCTCATCTGCTCGCGATCGCCGAATACATCACCAAAGAGTTGGCGATCTGTGTGGTTTGCGGCAACCCTGCCAATCGAACGCAGCGGCTGCTTGCGCGTGAAGAACGCGTCGTCGTCGGAGCTGCCGGCGCCTACGAAGCCCGCTGTCGCAAGTGCCACGTTCCCAACCCGACCGAGGCGACGCCTCCGCAGAACCTCGATCTGTTCAAGTGATCCTCCATGCGTGATGTGCTCTACGAAAACGTGCCGTTTCGGTTGAACGAATTGGAACACCGGTACGGGCCCCAAGTGCACCTGGTCGGCAACCCCTACCTGCTCTCGCTGCTGGCGACGCTCTGCTCGAAGGAAACCATTCAGCCGCAGGTGAATCGCCTGGTCGCTGTGCTCTACACGGACCTGATTACGATGACGGTCAATCAAGAGTTTCCGCGAAAGTCGGTGGCGATTCCAACCCGGATGATTGATCACACCCCCAATGGCATCTACCAGGGCGAGGTGATTGATGACGAGATCCGGGCGATCAGCGTCAACATCGCGCGCGCGGGAACGCTTCCGTCGCAGGTGACTTTCGATTTGCTCAATACGATCCTCACCCCGCGGCTGGTGCGCCAGGATCACATCATCATGAGCCGAATGCTCGACAACACCGAGCAAGTCGTCGGTAGCAACATCGGAGGCTCGAAGATCGGCGGCGACGTCGATGACGCAATTGTGATCTTCCCTGATCCGATGGGGGCTACCGGTGGATCGCTGTCGACCGCGATTTCGATGTACAAGCAGAAGGTCGCTGGGAAGATGCGCAAGGTGATCTGCGTGCACCTGATCGTCACCCCTGAGTACTTGCGCCGAATGACCAACGATCACCCCGACGCGAATATCTACGCGCTGCGGCTTGATCGCGGGCTCTCGTCTCCCGAGGTGTTCGAGACGGTTCCCGGCCAACTGTGGGACAAAGAGCGTGGCCTCGACGATCGGCAATACATCGTACCGGGCGGTGGCGGAATGGGCGAAGTGATGAACAACGCATACGTGTAGCGAGGGGCGATGGCTTTCTACGATTCTGACGTCAACGTGATGATTGACCCGGCGAGCGTCACCGCGCGGGTGCGCGAGCTGGGCGCGCAGATTACCAAGGACTACCTTGGCAAAGAGCTGACACTGGTTGGCATCTTGAAGGGCAGTGTCTTCTTCACCACCGATCTCGCGCGGGCGATCGACCTGCCGCTGACTGTCGAATTCCTCGGCGTGTCGTCCTACCAGGGGGGCATCGAGACAACCGGCGAAGTACGGATTACTTCTGATCTCACCAAACCAATGGCCGGCAAGCACCTGCTGGTGGTCGAGGACATCATTGATACCGGGTTGACGATGCAGTTTCTGCTCGAGAACCTGAGCGCACGGCATCCTGCGTCGCTGAAAATCTGCACCTTGCTCGAGAAGCCTTCTCGTGCGCGGGCGAAGGTTCCAATCGATTACAAAGGATTCGTGATCGAAGACAAATTCGTCGTCGGCTACGGCCTCGACTTCGATGAAAAGTTTCGCAACCTGCCGTTCATCGGCGTGATGAACAGCAAATAGTCAGCCTGGCTCAGCCGCGGTGGGGGTGGGCGCCACGGGGGCTGGCTTAGGGCGAACGGGCTCGGCCGGCGCTGACAAGGTGTTCACCGCTCGGCGCAGCGCTTCGGCAAGCGCTTTGGCTTCGGGCTCAATCGCACTGATCATCTGATTGGCGGCGCGGCTGTGTCGGCTCTCGACGGTTGAGGCCAGCTTCAGTTGCGCCAGCGCTTCTTCTATTTGCTTTTGGCCGTCTTCCAGCCGCTTGCGAGCAGTATAGAACGCGACGTCCGAGCGCATTTGTTTGAGCGTCAGGCCCTGCTCTTCGGTGAGCCCCGACAGCTTCTCCGCGCGGCGCAGGAAGTACAGGCCCTGCTCGAGCAGCTTCGGTTCGTCGGAGTTCACCCGGGGGCGGGCGAGCCCTTCGAGCACTGAGAACAACGCGCGGTCGAGCGAATCGCGATCTTCGTACTTCACGTCGATGACGCCGATTGGGGCGGTGCCCTCGAATTCGATGGGTGCATAGGCGTCGGCAAGCGCTGTGTCGGCGGGCTGCCAGGGCTCGAATCCCATCGGCATCAGCCGACCCTTGAGCACCACCAGTTTGCCTTCACGGGTTTCGAGCATGAAGGTCTTCGCGTTGATCTGCGACAGAAGGAGCACGGTCGCTGCCGCCAGCCCTATGACGATTGAGGTGACGATCAGCCGTTTGAAGAAAGTCAGCATGCGAGCACCGAACCAGGTTTTAAAATGAAGACAGTGTCACGACTGTTGGATGATGTACGAACCGAGTGTCACTTTCATTGGGGGTCGATCATTCGGCCCTATATTCACGATCCTGGTGGGTACCACGTTCAAGCGCCTCGGCCTGTCCGAGCTTTTGCCTCGCTATGTCTTCGCCGAAGGTCTGTATGCGCGCCGCCGCGTCCTAGAAGTCGGCGCCGTGGCGACCACGCTTGGTGAGTCGGCGCGATTTCTTCTCACCCGTGGTGCGCGAAGTGTCCTCTCGTCCGACGCCGACGTGGCGGCGGTCGAGGCGG
>JANOHG010001326.1:0-1483 GCA_031406375.1 Archangiaceae bacterium
CACCGCGTCCTCGTTGAACAGAAGCACCGTGTGAAGCCGGATGTCGCCGATGTTGTACGCGTCACGCAGGTCCATCAACTGTTTGACGTAGCTGAACAGCTGGTAGTTCTGATTGCGGTCGGTGCCTTTCACGAAGCCTACGACGCATGAATTGTCACCGGGCATACAAGGCTCGGGGTCAATCTGATTGCAGAAATCGCCGCTTCCCGACGAATCGGCCCACAACAGCTCGGGGCTGTCTGGCGACGCGTAGGTGGTGAGCATGTCGTTGCCTGAACAGCGCGGGTAAGGCGTGCCGTCGGTGAGAAAGACGACAACGTAACGCGTGCGAGGCAGCTGCGAAGGATTGGAAATGGTGGTGAGCGCAATGTCGTCTGCAATCACGGTGTATGCATAGCTCAAGGCTCCCTGGTAATCGGTTCCTTTGCCCAGCTGACTTTGGAGGCTTTCGAGTATGGGAATCAAACTCGGATTGTCGGCACGGGTGAACCTCGAAGTGCCTGAAGCCACCGACGCCGGATACGGATTCTTGACGTTGGTCTCGAACGGCACCAGCGAAACATAGACATTGGGTTGAGTGGCGAATTGCTGCACCAACCTCCTCAGCGCTCGAACGCGTGCGGGCTCGGTGACACCCGGAGGAACGACGCGGGACGCGATCTGCTGGCAAAAGCCGCCGACTTCCTGGGCGCCCGGTGGATCCGAGACACACATCGAACCCGATTGGTCGACCACCAGCACGACCTTGACTGGGAACCCAGTCGGGTTCGGAGGGTCGGTGCAAACACGCCCAGTCAGCGTCAGGCGGTTGTCGACGTTCTCTTTATCAATTGCTTTTGGCTCGAGGAACGCGTCACTGCATCCTGCCAAACTAAGCATCAGCAGCAGAGCATTGGATCGCGTCATCACTAAAGCCTCCAAGACAAATGATTGGGTACAGAAACGCGGCAACCCCCCGTCAGCGAAAGCCGACAGGGGGCCGCCTCTTGACGATACGCTTTTCAGGCCTTGCGGCGGCGGAGCATCGACATCAGCGCGAGTCCCAAGCCCATCAGCGCCGGTTCAAAGCCGATTGCGCTGCAGCTTCCTGGCTTGTTGGTGTCCAGGGTGGCTGACAGCTTCAGTTCCGAGGTCGAGGACGTCTTGTCGGGGTAAGCGCGATCCTTGAAGGCCAGGGTGCCGGTGACCTGGAGCTTGTACTCACCGTTGACGTCCGCGGTGAAGCTGGGAACGTTTCCGTCGGTGTAGGCATATTCCCAGTGGCGGCTAAGGGTGACCGCGCCGCGGGGATTCTCAACTGCCGCGGTCGAGCCCGAAGGGCGACCATTCTTCGCGACCGTCCAGACGTACTCGATGGCGGCGCCGTTGCGGTTTGCGAACAGCGGCAGACGGAACTTCTCGCCGCGCTTGAGCATTACCGAACCACCGCCGTGAACTTGGAAGGGACTCTGGGGGTCAAGGCAGTCGTTCGGGTTCGAGGCGT
>JANOHG010001329.1:0-1579 GCA_031406375.1 Archangiaceae bacterium
ACCAGGGTCGCTGCCCCTGTAGTAGCCGCCTGTCAAATCGGGCAGACGGCATTGTCGGACAACGCTCTTAAGACGTTCGGTGAATTGTGGTGCTGATCTCATGAAACGGCAGCCGCGTTCGGCATATGCGCGCCGAGTTCAACCCACGAGCCTCTTAGTCGACTGGCTCAGTCGATCCAGTTGGTGTGCGCGACGACCGGGTCCAGGGACCGCAGCCCGCGCAGCACCTCGAGCGCTCGGTCGAGGGACTTCGGATCGCCCGCCTTGTGAATCGCCTTCACCATCCGGTCGACCTCCGCCAGCGCCTCTGCGCGGCTCATCTTGTCGAAGCCCTTCGAGGGCGGTGCCAGGTTGAGCTGCTTGTAGGCGGCCTTCAGCTCTGGAGCGTACGTCTTTGCGTAGACGGGCTTCCACTCGTCGTAGTGCTGCAACAGCAGCACGCTCTGCGCCTCGTCGACCGCGCTGATGCGTTGGTCGCGGGTCACTTCACTGTTGTCGGCGCTCCCCAGCTCACGCAGCGCAGTGCGGTACTCCTGCAGCAGCTCTTTAGCCGCCGCATCGAGCGGACGATCGCCGTTCTTGATTTCGAGGTAGCCAGGTCGCAACTTGTCGAGCGTCTCGCGCACCTTCGCCACGTCGATGCTGTTCTTCGTCATGTACCCGTTCTTCACCGTCCAGGTCGCGGCAGTCGGGTTGAAGTACTTCGGGTCGAGCGTCGTCACCGGCCCGCGGGTCAGCTTCTCCCAGCGGGCGAGCTCGGTCGACGAGCCCTGCGTGATGTCGGGCGACGACGTGCGATACGCCAGCATCGTCTTCAGGTTCGGAAAGGCATCTTTCCATTGCTCGATGGTTTCGCGCCCTCCACACGAACAGGCCGAGAGCGCGAGGTCTTCCACCTGTGCGGCTGCCTTCGGCATCGCCTTCGCCAGGTCCCCCAATAATTTGGGCGTGAGGAAGTCCTCGTCGCTCTTCTCGCCCCAGATCTTGTCGCCATCGCTGTGCCCTGAGAGCACGAGGCGGCTGGGGCTGACTCCTCCGCGCTCTGCCGCCGCCCAGCCCACCGCCATCTGCGCCAGCTCGTCCCGCATTCCCTTGGGCGCGCGCGCAAGCACCGCTTCGATTTTCTTCGCCGTCGCCGGGGGGACATCCAGGCTCTGCACGAAGTCGGCGCGGCCTTTCTTGGTGGCGAGGTTGGCCCAGTGGCCTTTCACCCCGAGCTTGGTGACGAAGTACGAGTCGTCCGTTCTCGCCCTGGCGTTGCTCGGCCCAGCGTCGGTCACCGCTTGAATGCCCGGTTTGCCCTTGCGAATCGCGGCCAGCTCTCCGGCTGCGCTCGAGTCGTTCAAGCCGACGTACATCACCGAATCCCGCTTCCAGGAAATGCGTCCACCGCTCATCTGCAAAACTTATACAAAGCTGGGGGCGAAGCGAAAGGCCCCACAACCGTCGACCAGCAACGCGCGTGACGCCGCCTGCTACAAGCACCAGGTCGGCGAGCTTCTTTGCAAACTCGTCAATGGCCGCTTGCGTTTTAGGGGGCGAGTGGCTTCGGGTTCTTCGGTATCCACCGCTGTTGGTC
>JANOHG010001343.1:0-4396 GCA_031406375.1 Archangiaceae bacterium
CATCACCTTGCAGATTTTCTGCGCGTAGGCGCCCGAGAGGCTGCCTCCGAAGACGGTGAAGTCCTGGGCGAAGATGAACACCTTGCGGCCCTCGACGGTGCCCCAGCCGGTCACGACGCCGTCGCCGGGGATCTTCTTGTCCGCCATTCCGAAGTCGGTCGCACGATGGGTGACGAATTTGTCGAGCTCTTGAAAGCTTGCTGGGTCCAGGAACAAGTCGATGCGCTCTCGGGCGGTGAGCTTGCCCGCTTCATGCTGCTTGGCGACGCGCTCGGTTCCTCCGCCCTGTTCGGCAAGCTCTTCGAGTTTCTTCAACCGCGCGCGGAGAGGATCTGCATCCAGGTTGCTCATGGCGCGCGCCGCATACCACGCCCTTACTCCCTGAGCACCGCCCGCAGCGTCTCTGAAGCGAACGGCTTCTCGAGCACCCGTCGCCGTGATGAGTCGAGGAACCGCTGAACCGCTGCCGAGGTCGCGCCGCCAGTCATGAAGACGAAACGTTCGGCGAGGCGAGGGTTGAACTCGAGGACGCGGCGGTAGAGATCCATGCCAGTCACTCCGGGCATCACCACGTCGCAAAGGATGACGTCGTACAGCACCGCTTCCATTCTCTCGAGCGCTGCCGCCGCCGACGTGACCGCGTCGACTTCATGCTCGCCACGCAACATCAGCTGCAGCGAAGTGCCCATCGCGGCGTGGTCGTCGATCACCAACACCCTGCGCGACTGCTGGGGCGGCTCGGGCGGCCCCAGCGCGGGCGTCGCCGCCGCGGCCACTGCCACGGTGGCAGGCGGCAAGGCCACCCTAAAGCGGGTGTCGCCTGGCACGCTGGTAAAAGTGATTTCTCCGCCCAGTGCTCGAACGACGCCTCGACAAATGGCCAGACCCAAGCCAGTGCCTTCTCCTGCAGGGCGGGTGGTGAAGAATGGCTCGAAGATGTGACTGCCAATATCGGGGGCAATGCCGTGACCGGTGTCGCAGATTTCGACGATGACCCACCCCCTCTCGTCGGTGCGCGCGACCACGCGGACAAGATGTTTCTTCCCGTCGTTGGGCAGCGCCTGAGCCGCGTTGACCAACAGGTTCAAGAACACGTGCGACAGTTGGGCGTCGTGCGCGAATGCGTCAGGCAACATGGTAGGCAGCGAAACTTCGAGCTGACCGCGCGGTTCGATCAGATGCCGTACGAGGCGCGCCGCGCGCTCGATGACCGCGGTGATGTCGACTATGGTGCGCGGTGCGTGCGGGTCGACGTGCGAGAACGTCTTCACATCGTTGACGACCTGGCGAATTCGGTGAGCGCCTTCGCGCGCCATTGTCAGCGCCTCCTCTCGCGCATGGCTGTCAGTCGCGGCCGAGAGCGCGCTGAGCCCAGTAGCCAAGTACGAAAGCGGAGTGTTCATCTCGTGCGCGAGCGTGGCGGCCAACGTTCCGACCGAGGCCATCCGCCCGGAAATCTGAACCTGCGTCTCGAGCTGCTTGCGCGCTTCCACGTCCGTGTGGAGCCCGGTCATCCGCACTGCGCGTCCTTGGTCATCGTGCTCGACGACCTTTCCGCGCTCGGCCACCCATCGCCAGCTGCCGTCCTTCGCGCGCAGCCTCAGCTCGTATCGGAAGAATGGAGTCTGGCCCTTGAAGTGGGAGTTGATGGCTTGCTTCACGCCAACGCGATCGTCCGGGTGGGCGATCGCCATCCACGCGGCCACGTCAGGCAACTCGGCCGGCGTGTAGCCAAGCATGCCCGTCAGGCGTGGATCCCCCTGAACCTTGCCGCTCGGAATGTTCCAATCGAAGACGCCATCATCGGTGCCTACCAGCGCCAGCTCGAGCCGTTCCTGGCTCTCGCGCAGCGCGCGCTCAGTGCGCGAGCGGGCCAGTTCTGCGCCCACCCTCGCCGCCAGGCCATTGAGCAACAGCGCGTCGATCGCGGTGTCGAGTTGAGCCGTGTGCGCGGCCGCGATGAGGCCCATCGGCTCTCCGTCCGGCGAGCTCAACGGCATCCCAAGGAAGCCTTCAATCTGCAGCGTGGCCAGCTCGACGTTCTTTGGATAATGGGCGCGCACGTCGGATGCGATGACGGTCAATGATTTGCTGATGACCTGCTCGGATGGCGAGCCGGCCAGCGGGCAGACGAAGTCCGGCGTGAACACTTTTTTCTGCGAGTCCCAAACCGCAGTGCAATGCAGCAGGTGCGGTTGGGTGTCATCGAGGACCCCTACCCACGCGTAACGAGCACCGGTGAGCCGTGCGAGCTGCGCCGTGACTGCCCGCAACAGCGCCGGCCCTATCGCCCCTGAAGTCGCCGTCAACAGGTCGCGTGCCTGGTGCTGTGAGTTCTTGAACGAAGTGACGTCTTCATGGCTCACGACCACCGAGCGAGAATGATCGACCGCGCGCGTCACGCGGGTTTGAAACCACCGCTCGCCCCAAGCATGAATAATGGCAGCGGGCTGCGCGAGCTGCCCCGCGAAGACTTCGGTGAGGACGTCCTCGAGCAGCTGCTGCGCGGGCTGCTCTGCGAGCACAAGCTGGGGAGGAAACGTCTGCTGCCAGAGGAGATTGGTAGCGAGTACGCGCCGGTGCGCGTCGACAAGCGCCGCGGCACAAGGAAACGAATCGAGAAGAGGATCCGACATGAAGATTGCCAGGCCGATACAGTGACGCGGTTAATCAGGAGTGGCAATGGTGAGGAAGGTAAAAGGAGCGAGGATGTTTGGGCACGTTCTGCCCGCCGCCCTGCCCGAGCCAGAAACCGGGAGCAGCGAGGTCGATGTTTTGCTTCAAACCCTGCGTCGCGAGCGGTGGGCGCCCGCCGGCCATGCCGCCTTCGCGCGTTTGCATCTTCACCCGAAGGCATCTGATGACGCGGCGCTCGTCGTGTTGCTGTCGCAGCCTCAGGCATACGACTTTGGGTTCATTCCGTCGTGGGATGACGATGCTGACCGCGCACCGGCGGCCGAACGGAAAGAGCGCCAAAAGGCGCTGGAACTCGTCTACCTCGCGCGCACGGAACGCGAGCAGTACTTCAGCGGCCTGGTGCAGTGGGGCGAGAACCATCAGAGCACGCGCACCCGCTTGCGCCAGTTGCTCGGCGACAATTCAGTCACCGAGCGAGCAAAGGCGCTGATCGCCGCGCAGTTGCTTTCTGAGAAGAAGTCGCATCGAGCTGAAGACATCGCCGCGGTGGCCGCGTTGTGGGACCTCGGGGTGAAAGACCTCACGCTCGTACCGATGGTGCTGATGGCCGCGGTTGAACAAGACCTTCCCGGTTCTTTTCATCGGTTCAGCCCGCTGCTGGATGCGAAGCCAGACAGCCCTCGATTTTACTTTGCCAGCGCTCTGCTCGCCGGTTTGCGCCCGTTGGCGTCACGCCTTCCCGCGCAGTGGGGCGCTCGCCTCGCGCGGGCGCTGAGTCAGGAAGTGCTGGCGATCTTCGTGCCGCCGGTTCTCGCCGAGATGCCCAGAGATCCCTGCGTGCTGCCAGCGTTGCTGAAGTTGATGCAGGGGTTCGTCACGCCCGAAGGGCTCGCATGTATCGCGCGACACGGCGACATGCGCGCGACGCCACTGCTGATTCAGAAGCTCGCACGTGACACGCCGCATTGGCACAAACTGCTCGAGGCGTGTCGCTCGGTGGGAGACGCTGCGCTGGTTCCAGCGCTGAAGCAGTGGAAAGAGAAGCAGCGCACGGTGGGTGCGAATGAAGAGTGGTTCGGCTTCGTCGAAGTCGAGGCGGTAATCGCTGAGCTGAAGTACAAAGCAGAGTCGACGCGGATTACCGGTAAGACTGCGGCGTATGTGCCCAGCAGCGCGAAAGTTCCGCGCACTGCGGCTCCGCGAGGCAGGGCGCCTGCGCTCAAGCACCGCAAGCACCCGTCGCTCGAGCAGCAACGGACTGCGTTGGTGAAGCGGCTCGACCAGGAGAAGCTCGCTTCCAAAGCAGACGCGTTGATTCGTGACGCTTGGGTGATGCGGGCGACCCGGGTGGAAGAGACAGCGCTTCCTTTGGGCGGAACCCGGCTGGGCGGCGTGCCCGACCTTCCCTCCGATGTCGATTGGCCAGCGATCAACGACCGCTCGCTTTCGTTCGCCGCGCAAGTGCGGTTGTCCGAAGTCATCGGCAACGGCTTCCTGCCGCGAAACGGGCTGCTGTCGTTCTTCGTTCTCGACGAGTGGAGCGACGGCGAAGACCCAGGCTACCTCGAGTCGGCAGCGGTGGTGCTCACGCCTGAGCGCACCCCGCTTCGTCGGCTCGAGCTCCCGAAGAACTTCCAGAGCCGCCGCGATGGCACGATGGAAGAACGGCGACCCTTTGCTTCCTGTCTGGTCGAGTGGATTCGAGTGGCGAAGTTGCCGGCGGCCAGCAACGCGCAGGTGAAGAACGCGCTCACCACCG
>JANOHG010000053.1:0-7327 GCA_031406375.1 Archangiaceae bacterium
GGTGGAGCGATTCGCAGGGGCACTCATGCCGCTCGCACCGTCTCGTGTTCCTCGAGGAAGCCAAGCAGTTCCTCGCGATATTCGTAGTAACGGGGATGGTCGAGCAGCGCCTTGCGTGTGCGTGGGCGCGGCAGGTCCACCTTCATGATTTTGCCGATGCGGGCGTGCGGACCGTTGGTCATCATCACGACCCGGTCCGCAAGCAGGATGGCTTCATCGACATCATGGGTCACGCAGATGGCAGTCACCTTGCTGCGCTTCCATACCTCCATCAGCACTTCCTGCAGTTCCCAGCGGGTCAGCGCATCGAGCATCCCGAACGGCTCATCGAGCAGTAGAATTCGTGGAGAAAGCGCGAGCGCTCGCGCAAGCCCCACGCGCTGACGCATTCCCATCGACAGCTCGGGCACCCTGCGCTGCAGCGAATCGTGCAATCCAACCAGGCTCAGAAACTCGGCGGCGATTTGCTCTTGCTCTTTGCGGCTCGCCGTCGGCCGCACCTGCCCCACGCCCAGTCTCACGTTCTCGAGCGCGGTCATCCAGGGCAACAAGCACGGCGACTGAAACACCACGCCTCGATCTGGGCCGGGCCCTTCAATCGGCAGCCCAGCGAGCGTGATTGCCCCCGCCGTCGGGGACGAAAGCCCAGCCACCATCGCCAACACCGTCGATTTGCCGCAGCCCGAATGCCCAATCATAGACACGAACTCGCGCTCGCGCACCGAGAGCGCGAACCCTTCGACAATCACCGCAGCTCCTCGCTGAGAGGGGAAACTCTTGGAAATTCCTCTTAGTTCTAGAAATGCGCTCATTGCGCGATCTCAAGCCCGGGCACCAGGCCCGGATTCTGAACGGCCGGTCGAGCGCGACGGTCGCGTTCAGCCGTGAGCCGTTGGGTGACCTCGTGCCGAAGCGCACGAAAGCTGGGGTCATGGTTGGTTGCTTTGTGATCCCGCGGCCGCGCGAGACCGACCTGGATCTCGGCGCCCAGCCTTGCGCGCGGACCTTTGCTCATCGGGATGATGCGATCTGCCAGCAAGATGCTCTCGTCGATGTCGTTGGTGATCAGCAGCGCGGTCGTGCCCTGGTCGCGCCAGATTCGCTCGAGCTCACGCTGGAGCTTCGAGCGGGTGAGGGCGTCCAACGCGCCCAACGGCTCATCAAGCAGCAGGATTTCCGGATCCGTCGCCAGGGCGCGGGCCAAAGCCACCCGCTGCCGCATCCCTCCTGACAGCTCGTGCGGACGCTTGTGACTCGCCTCTGCCAGGCCAACCCGTTCGAGATGCTCTTGCACGCGCAAGTGCCGTTGCTCAGTTGACCAATGTGAGAAGACGCTGGCGACGGCGAGGTGAACGTTGCCGTAGACGGTGAGCCACGGCAGCAATGAGTAGTTTTGAAACACGACACCGCGACCAGGGCCCGGACCGCGAACACGCCGGCCGTCGAGCGTAATCACCCCTTTGTCTGGCATTGTTAGCCCAGCAATCAGTGACACCAGGGTGGACTTGCCAATTCCTGAGGAACCGACGATCGCGACGAGCTCACCGCGCTCGATGTCGAGGTCGACATTGTGAAGCACTTCGACTCGTCCGACACCCGTTCCGAACCCCTTGCATACGCCTCTCAACTCAAGAAATGCCATGTTCCCCTCACGCCACCGTAAAACGACGTTCAAGCAAGCCCATCGCGCGGTCGAGCGCAAACCCAACCAAGCCAATCGTCACAATGCACAGAATAATGTGTTCGTAGATCAGGCTGTTGTATTCCTGCCAAAGGAAGCCGCCGATTCCAGGTGCGCCGGTGAGCATTTCTGCGGCGACGATGACGAGCCACGCCAAGCCCAGGCTCAGGCGAAATCCGGTGAACATGTAGGGCAGCGCCGCGGGCAAGGTCACCTTGAGCAGCGTCTGCAGAGGCGAAAGTCGAAGCACGCGAGCGACGTTGAGATAGTCCTGTGGAATCGAGCGCACGCCGAGCGCCGTGTTGAGGACTGTGGGCCACATCGAGCAGATGGCGATGCTGAACAGCCCCGCCGGCTCGGGGCTTCCGAAAATAACCAAACCCAAAGGTAGCCACGCAAGCGGTGAAACCGGGCGCAGAATCTGAATAATGGGATCGAAGCCGTCTGACAACCGCCTCGACATTCCCAGCAACAGTCCCAAGGGAATGCCGAGCAACAGCCCAAGTAGGTAGCCCTTCGCGACTCGCTGCAGCGAGTACCAGGCAAAGCGAAGAATGCCCTGGTCAAGCTCGCCCCGCTTTTCGAACGGGGCGACAATGTATGGCTTGCTCACTTCCCAGGTGCGCATCGGAGAAGGGAGCTCGGTCGCACTCACGGCGCTGAATACAAACCAAGCGAGCAAGACAACACCTACGCCCAGCATTGGCGCAAGGACGGCCTGCAGACGCGTCTTCAGAAGCTCCATCGGGTCGCTCCAGGCTCAGGTGGGGTGCTTCAGGTTCGCAATCGCAAACGACCCGGCATACTTCTCGGGCTCTGCGGGATTAAAGGTGATGCCATCGAAGAGCGTCTCGGGGGAGTTGTTCGGCCCACCGTGCACGACTCCGATTTCCTTCATTGCCTCGGCATACAGATCGCCACGCATCACGCTTCGGGCGACCGCCTGGTAGTCAGGGGCGGCGTCGAGCATTCCCCAGCGGCGAAACTGCGAGAGCCACCAGATGGCGTACTTCTCTTGAGGGAAGTTGCAATTGCGCTGGCTGAAGATCATATACGACGGGTCCAAAATCTTTCGCCCGTCGCCGTAGTCGGTGTGACCCTGCAAGCGACCTAGAATCAGCTCGGGCGGGCAATTGATGTACGTCGGCAGCGAGACGATCTGCGCTTGCAGCGGGCGGTTGCTCATCTCGTCAAGCCAAACGCTGGCTTCATGAAGCGCCTTCAGCGCGGCCTTCACAGTTCTGGGGTTCTTCTCGGCAAACTCGGCGGTGAACGCACACACTTTCTCGGGATGATCCTTCCAAAGCTCTTGGCTGGTCATCGCGGTGAAGCCGACTCCGTCTTGAATGGCGCGCGCATTCCACGGCTCACCGACACAGAAGCCGTCCATCTTTCCGGTCTTCATGTTGGCGACCATCTGCGCCGGAGGAATGGTGACCAGCGCGACGTCGCGGTCTGGGTTGATGCCGCCCGCAGCGAGGTAGTAGCGCAGCCACATCGCGTGGGTTCCCGTCGGGAACGTCATCGCAAAGGTCATCGGGGTGCCATTGGCCTTCGCCTCGTCGACGAAAGGCTTCAGCGCCTTCGGATCAGCGCCGACCTTTCCTTTCAGTCGGGCGCTGAGGGTGATTGCCTGGCCGTTGCGGTTGAGCAGCCAGGGGATGCTCATCGGCTTCTTGGGCGCACCCAACAGCCCAATCGTCGAAGCGATCGGCATTCCCAGCAGCATATGGGTGGCTTGAATGTCACCATTCGAGAGTGCGTCGCGAATCGCCGCCCAGCTCGCGCCTTTGGTCACGGTCGAGCGGATGCCGTACTTGGCGAAGAATCCCTTCTCGTGGGCAATCACAATCGGCGAGCAATCCGTCAATGCAATCATTCCGAAGCGAACGTTCGGAACCTCGGGACCATCACCCTTCAGCGACTTTCCCGCAGGGGCTGCTGGCTCGGGCTTGCAACCCGCGGCCCCCGGAACTGCAACCAGTGCAATCGCAGCCGCGCGAAGGACTTCTCGACGACTCAAGGGTTGGATGGGCGGCCGACTTGAATCGTGGGTCATTGATTGGCTCCGGAAGTCAGAAGGGAAATGGCAGCGAATAGGGAGCTGCCGTCTGGGCGAAGGCTTCGGCACAACACAGGCTGACGAGGATCGGGATCCGCACGCCGGAGGATCGTGCAAACCTGAAGCCATCTCGACGCAGCGAGTCATGAAGGCAATGCGCTTGAACTGTTCTGCATTTTGCGAGCGCGTGATGCCCGCAAGAGCGTGTGAGCGACGAATTCGTAGCTTCTTCACCAAAACAATACACATTTGGCGTTCGTTCTCAGTGGGGACCTGAAAGAGACACGCCGTCAAATCGGTCACGCCCAAGCGATTCCGACAAAAATGTATTGTCTACACTGAAGACAGACAGGTTCGTAGCTCAGCCACGTGGGAAACAACCCGTTCGATTGCGGTCCGGCATCGGCTTGGACGGCAGCCCAAACGGCAGCGCTCAACCGCTTCCGTTAGGCGCTCACATCCCAAACGCGGTGGGTCGGTCTTGCAGCGCACGCAGGTTCGCCGCGGCGGCTCCGAACCAGGCGAGCTTCGTTGCGAACGACGCAACGACACCCACCACCACGAGCACGGGAGGTTCGAAAACAGGATTCCGCAGGGACGCCACTTCTTCGAGGCAGCCAACCCAGACGTGTTGTTGCTCGTGGGTGCCCGACTCGATTATCGCCACCGGCATCGCTTTGGTGCGCCCGCCGGCAATCAGTTCGTGGGCGATTTTCACCAGCGACGAGGCACCCATGAAGATGACGAGCGTCTCGACCTTCATCGTCGCCCAGGGTCGTCCTTTGCCGTCGCGCGCAGGGTGGCCGCTGACGAACGCGACCGACGAAGAATGCTCGCGGTGAAGCAAAGGGATTCCCGCATACGCGGGCGCCGCAATGCCAGCCGAGATGCCTGGCACGATCTCAAATGCGATGCCGGCCTTCTCGAGAACCTCTGCTTCCTCGCCGCCGCGACCGAATATGAAGGGGTCACCCCCCTTGAGTCTCACCACGGTTTTTCCCGCGCGGGCGTGAAGACAGAGCAAGCGATTGATTTCCTGCTGAGGGCAGCAGCGGCCCCCTGCCCGCTTACCCGTGGCAGTGATTGTCGCGCCCGCTCGCACGTGGCGCAGAACGTGAGGGTTGACGAGCGCGTCTTTGAGGACGACGTCGGCCCGGCCGAGAACCTCGACAGCGCGCAAGGTGAGCAGTCGAGGGTCACCCGGACCTGCGCCGACCAGGTAGACCTTGGCCCGCTTCGAGCTCATCGCTTTCCCCGGCCGCTCCCCACCCACGCAGCCAGCGCCTGAACCAGCGGAACCATTTTAGGATTCTGCGGCACGACGTCGGGCGACACGCCCAACGCTTCGAGCGCCGCGCTGCAGGTGGGGCCGATGGAAGCGACAATCACCTCATCGCGCAAAGCGCTGCGCAGCGCGGTGTCGAGCCCTTGCGCAGCGGCAGCCACGAACAGGTGCTTGGCTTGAATCTGGCTCGTGAAGACGACGGCGCCGGGGTCACGGCTGATCAGCTTCTCGACCAACTCGTGCAGCGGCCCGACGTCTTCGGGCAGCTTCCACTCATAGAGCGTCAGCTCGGTCACCCGTGCTCCCCTCGCGTCAAGACCCGCTACCAGTGGAAGGTTGCGCTCGCCGTGGTGGATGACGACGACCTGCTGCGCGTCGAGTTCAACCTGCTGCAGCGCCGCGAGCACTTCGGTCGTGGTGTGCGGCGAGCGAACCTTGATCGACGTTTGAATCGCGTGGCGCGACAGCACCCCTGAAGGCTTTGGGCCGCGACAAACGGTGACCGACTTGCGCAGCGCCAACCGAAGCGCGTCGACCTTGCCTCGCACCTCGGCCGTGGCAAACAACGCTTCGACGCCGACCCCGCGTGAGAACACGACGAATGGTTTGTCGTGACTCTCGAGCGTCTCGAGCAGTGGGTCCAACTGTCCGGTGCAGTCCAGCGGCACTTCTCGCAGAGACGGGAAGTTGCAAGGCTCACCCTTATGTCGACGAACGAGGGCGGCAAGCTCCGAGCCCATTCGTGTCTCGAGCAACGCGACCTTTATCCCCTGCAGGCTCATGCTTCGCTGACCTCGAGCAAGATGTCGCCGCTGGGTGACAGCTGCACGGGCCAGGTTCTCAGCGCGCCGCAGGCGTGGCCAACGGCGGTGCCGGTTTTCAGCTCGAAGGCATAGCCGTGCAGAGGACACACGACTTTCTGGTCGTCGACGAGACCATCGGCGAGCGGACCGTGTTTGTGCGGGCAGCTGGCCTGGGTGGCGTAGAGCTCGCCGTTGCGACTGCGAAAGACCGCCACTCTCACCGTCCCTAAATCAAACGCTTTGCCTTCACCCAGCGGGATCTCAGCCACGCACCCCAGGTTCCACTGCTGAGCGATTCGGGCGATCGCGAGGCGAATCATGACGCCACCTGGTCAACAGCAGCGCCGGCCAACAGGCTCGCGAACTGCGAGCGATGATTCGGCGCGTTGGCTTCCTGCCATGGATCGACGAACGCATCGACCGCGGCGCGAATTTCTGCGTCCAGCCGGGCGCCGATGTTGTCGACGTCATCCACCAGCAATTCGCGCAGCCGCTGGATGCCCACCCGTTCGACGAAGTCGTAGGTGCGCTCGAGGTACCGCGCGTTCTCGCGGTAGTACTGAATGAAGCGACCCATCAGGTGCAGCACGGCGTCCTGCGAGTCGACAACGCAGAGCACGTCTCCTTTGCGCACCCGCGCACCCGCTGCGCCGCCGACGTAAAGTTCCCAGCGACCTCCCTCGATGGCGACGGCGCCAACATCTTTGGTGGTCGCTTCAGAGCAGTTGCGAGGGCAACCCGCAGTCGCGAGCTTCAGCTTCGCGGGTGACTCGAGCCCCTGAAACTTTCGTTCGATTGCGATTCCAAGGCCGGTGCTGTCGCCGATTCCATAGCGACAGAACTCGGAGCCGACGCAGGTTTTGCACGTGCGAAAGGACTTCGTGTACGCGTGTCCGGAAGCCATTCCCAGCTCGCGCCAGACGTCGGGCAATCGTTCACGCGCGATGCCCAGCAAGTCGATGCGCTGTCCTCCGGTGATCTTCACCATCTTCACGTCATAGCGATCGGCGACGTCGGCGATTCGTCGCAGCTGGGCCGCGCTCGTCACTCCTCCGTAGATGCGCGGCACCACGCTGTAGGTGCCATCCTTCTGAATGTTCGCGTGTACGCGATCGTTGATGAACCGCGCGTCACGCTGATCATCGTAGTCTTTGCCCCAGATGATCTTGAGCAGCGATGCGAGCCCGGGTTTGCTGGCTGCGTCTTCTTTGCCGCCGGCAAGTACCTCGAAGACCGACGACACACTGCGCAGCTTCTGGGTCTTGATCTCGTTCACCAGCGCCGGCTTGGTCAGCGGCACGCCAGGCACGTAGTAGTGAATCGCGGGGTCTTCGCGCTGGGTGTCACCTGCCGCGGCATCGAAGAGCGCCTGCACCTGCCCTTTGCAGGAACCACAGCCGGTTCCCGCGCGGGTGGTGTCGCACAGCGACTTGAACGATCGACAGCCGGCAGCCATCGCGGTGACAATCTGTCCCTTCGAGACACCGTTGCAATTG
>JANOHG010000071.1:0-2729 GCA_031406375.1 Archangiaceae bacterium
GAGCTGATGCACCCCTTGGAGTTCGTCGCAGAAGAGCTGTTGCGCAGACTGGCTTCGCTCGCGCACGGCGTTCCCGGCCTGCTGGTCGAGCTGCCTGAGGCTCTGCGGCGTTCGGGCGCATTGGCGCCGGATCCTCAAACCGGCGAATGGCGACTGGCTTCGGAAGCGGGGCTGCTGTCCTCAACCCCACTGCTCGAGCAGCTGTCGCAGGGCGCCCTCGCGAGCTTGCCACGCGACTACCAGGACGTCGCTCGGCTCTGCGCTCTGCTGGGCGCGGGCTCCGAAGACCGTCTGGGGGTGGCGTTGAGAGCCCTTCCCTCAGACTGGAGCGCCGCTTCCCTCGATCCGCGACGCGCCCTCGAGCGCCTGGCGAGAACGGGGGTGCTGCGTTTCGACGGCAATGGATATCGCTTCTCTGAGCGCGTACTCGCTGAGGCCATCGAGCGCAGCCTCTCGCCGCTGGCCCGCAGGGTGCTGCATCACGCAGCCTGGAGCTCGCTGGCGAATCTGCCGACGCTCACCGAATCGCAGCGGGCCCATCGCGCCCGTCACGCCGAGGCCGCGCAGCTGCATGCGGAAGCGCAGCGCGATTTTCTGCTGCTGGCTGAGCGCGCGGAAAGCGAGCGCCGCGACGTCGATTCCGAAACTTGGCTTTGTGCGGCTCTGTTGATTCCAACCGGCTCGCCAATTGATCGCACCGGTTGGCTCTGGAAGCGCGCCCGTGCGCGCCGCCGCAATCAGCGTTTTCGCGAGGCCCGCTCGGATCTTCAACTCGCGCTCGGCCAGAACGTGGACCCCGTTCTTGCCGTTGAGCTCTGGCTCGAAATGGCCACCGTCGCTGACTGGAACGAGGACTTCGAAGGCAGCCTCACCTCACTCGCGCAAGCAGAGCACCACGCCACGGGAATGCTCGAGCAACCACTCACTTCGTTGCGACTCGAGCTGGCAAGAGGGCGCGCACAATTGCGCCGGGGAGAATGGGAACCCGCCGTTGCCCGATTGGGGGCGCTTGCCGCGAAGGCGCAGGGAATCGAGCCCGAAGTCGAGACGGTCGCGCGTCTGCTCGCGGGCTCTGCGCTCGCAGTTCTCAATCGCCTTGACGAAAGCGAACAGCAGTTTCAAGCCGCGATCGCCCGCGCTCAGGCCGCCCACGACACCCTTCACCTCGGCGTTGCCTTGAGCAACCGCGTCGGCCTCTGGCTCAAGAAAGATCGGCTCGACAACGCGCTAGATGACCTTCGTGCGTCGGTCGCCCTCGCGCGCGCCCATGGCCACCCCCAGACCGAACGGTGGACCAGCCACAACCTGGCCCAGTCGCTCGTCTGGCTGGGACAACCCGAGCAAGCGCTTGCACTGGCCGAACGCGCGCACACTTTGGGCCGCCGTTTTTTCGGCGATGCCATTCCGCCCACCGCGACGCTGCTGCTCGCTCGCATTTGCCACCAACTCAAAGACTCACAACGCACAGCCGAGCTGTTGGCCGGCCTACCCGCGACGCTCGCCGAATCTGACGCGCGGCAACACCGGTTGTTGCACCTCTCGCTTTCCTCCAACACCGTCGAATCCGAGTGGCTCGAGATGTGCCGCGCAGACGCCGCGCTGCCACCCGATGAAGCCATCGATTTGCTGCTCGCCGCCGCTCGAAGACTCTCCGACACCGGACATTCCACCAGCGCAAGCGCGTGCTTCGAGCGCGCACGCACGCTGCTGCCCCAAGGCACCGCTGCAGTCTGGGCGAAGGCTTTTTCAGGTTTCGCGCTGTAACCTCGGTGAAAGCGGTGATCGTTCCCCCCCCCCAACTGAAGGGCGGTTGCAGGTGGCAAAAATTGGATGGCGATGAGGAAGGGGGTGGCGTTGGACGACTCCTTCATTGCGCTGTCGCTTCATTCAGCGAGAGTGATGCTGCTTCGCCCGAGCTTGCGGGGTTTTCGTAGTGCTCTGAGATGCTCGAGGACAGCCGTTCGGCCCTCGAAGCTCGAAGAGCTCCACCGAGGGCCCGAGGAAGTACACCTCACCGCATGGACGGCACTTCAAGGCCGCGGGGGGCAGGCAATTCTTCAAGAGGCTCTAGAACGGAATCGGGTCCATGCCCACCTTCGATCAAGATTGCCTTAAGGATTCCGATCATATTTCAGCACCCCATGAATGCGTGAGCCCTGAAACCCCAACACATCGCGCAACACCTTGTCGTAAAAGGACTCAGCAAACGGCCAGGCTGCTCACGCCGAGGTAAACATGATCAACTCCGATGACTTCAACCATGAAAATCTCGTAGTGCAACACGTCGCTCGCCAGCTAATTAATTGCAGTGCCTCTGTGGCATTGACCCGGTGTCGTCTTGATTCCTGTCGCTTGCTGGCGTCATAGCGCAATGACCGCTTGCGCATGGTTCGCCCAAACGAGAGGCTCGATCGCGACTGCAATGTGGCCCGAGTGTCGGCGATGACATCAAAGTCGGCTGGTTGGGTGCTCGAGCGCGCGGCCGTTTTCGTCGCTTGCCTGGCCGCGACGGCCTGTTTCGACTTCGACCGTGCCTATGACAACTACTGCCTGCGCGCACGATGCGACGCAGGCGGCGGCGGAGTGGGCGGAGTGGGCGGAGTGGGCGGTGGGGCCGGCGGCAGCGGTGGCGGAGTGGGCGGAGTGGGCGGTGGGGCCGGCGGAGTGGGCGGTGGCGGAGGGGGCGCGGGTGGCGGAGTGGGCGGTGGCGGAGTGGGCGCGGGAGGCGG
>JANOHG010000073.1:0-2372 GCA_031406375.1 Archangiaceae bacterium
ATCGGATTACCCGGCCGTTCTCGCAGCCGATGCATCGCCGCCAGCTTCGTTCCGCTCCCTGCGGTTTACCCAGCGGTAAGCCTCGGTCGCGCGCCTCGCTGGCGTCGTGCCTCGGCTGCGTCTCCGGCCGGGTAATCCGAACTCAGGCCCTAAGCATTGAGTCGCTTGCGCAGCTTCGCACAGGGCTTTTCGATCGCGAGGTAGATGCCGTAGGAAATCATCAGCGCAAGGCCGAGCGCGATCATTCCCTGAACGACGCCGTGAAGGTGAGGCAGGTGTTGGTGTACGCCGAAGATGATGACGTGATGGGTCAGGTAGAGCGAGTACGAGAGCACGCCGACGAACGAAACCACCCTTGTATTGAGAACACGGAAAGGGAAGAACTCGGGCCAGCGAATCGCTACGATGAAAACAGGTACCAGCGCGAGCCCTTGAAGCGTGTAGCGCGCCGTCTCTCGAAACTGATCATTGCGCCAAATAAAGCCAACCAGCAGCACCACCACCGAGCTCGGCAGCATCACGTACTTCCAAAACGCTGGGCTGCCTTTTGGATCTCCGTCCAACACCGGGTTGCCCCAAACCGCGAGCGCGGCTCCGAAGAGGAGCGAATCGAACCGGGTTTCGCTCGCGAGGTAGGTGCGATCCGTTGACGCGTTGAATCCGAACACCAGCACGCATCGCCAAAGCAGGATAACCGCGCACACGCTCCAGAGGAAGACCGCCTGGCGTCGGTGACTGGCGCGGAACCGACGCATCAACAAATACAGCCACGGGAAGAGGAAGTAGAAATGCTCTTCGATCGCCAACGACCAGTAGACGCCCGTTCCCAGGGCCTGGCCCGAGGTGCCTTGGTAGACAATCCAATAATTTGCGTAGTGTAAATACTGCGATGCGACCGCTTGTCGAATGAGGTCGCCTGAGAGGAACCCCACCGAGGTGAGGATCGTCGCGAGGGTGAGCACGAAGTAGAACGGTGGCAGAATTCGCAGCACCCGCCGTAGGTAGAACGCCTTCACGCTCAGCGTGCCTGACTTCTCAAACTCGGTGCGCATCAGGGTGGTGATGAGAAACCCCGAGAGGAAAAAGAAGACCGTGACCCCAAAGCCGCCGGGCACATAATGCTCAAGGCCAGCATGCGCGACGAAGACGATTGCGAAGCTCACCGCGCGTATGCCGTCAAGTGACGGTGTGTGGAAGTGCACGGCACTTGCCTAGCACGGCTTTTCACACGCCCCCATTCGTTGCTATGGCGTTGGCTTCCCCATGCGCCCGTTGCTCGCCGCGTTTTTCCTCGTGCTGTGCTCGTGCGAAGGCACCATCGAGATTCCGGCACTCAAGGAGTCTGCTGCTTGCGAGGATCCAGGGCACGTCACCCTGCGCCGCCTCAACCGCGTCGAGTACAACAACACAATGAGAGATCTGCTCGGCGACATGACGGGCCCCGCCAACGCATTTCCCGCGGATTCTTCGGCGAGCTTCGACAACAACGGCGATGTGCTGGCGATGTCTCCGCTGCTGCTCGAGCTCTTTGAGAGCACCGCGTCGCGGGTAGTGGATGCCGCGCTGTTGCCTCCTGCCGCTGCAATTACGCACCAATACGATGCTCGCGGTTTGCATGCCGCGATGTGCCCAGGGGGCGTCGCGCCTCTGGGCGCGGACTACACCTGTTTTGGTCCCGCCAATTCTACGGCTGGCACGCCGCCGACGCCGACCGTCGACATCTGGGAACACGACTACTATCTCGACAAGCTCGAGGCGTTTCCCGCCGACGGCGACTACGTGCTGTCGGTGAGGGTGTTTCAGGCCGGCTCGGTCGCTGCCAAGCTCAGCGTGCTGCTCGATGGAAGGGTCGTTCACCAAAGTGACATCCAGGCGCCCCGCGCGGCTCCGGTCATCATCACCGTGCCGGTCACGGTCGCGACTGGCAATCACCGGATTCAGGTGCGCAACGCAAACGCCGCTCGTGACTATGACCGCGATCTCGGCGTCGACTACCTCAAGGTGCAGGGGCCCAACAACCTTCCGAACCCCACGCGCGAGGCGCTAAGGCTGAGGACTTTCTCCTGCGATCCCGCGAAGGATGGAGGCGAGGAGGTTTGCGCGCGGAAAATCCTCGGTGAGTTTGCGCACCGCGCCTACCGCCGTCCGGTCACGGACGCGGAACTCGATGGACTGGTGGCGCTGGTGCGACTCGCGAAGATGCAGGGGGATGATTTTCAAACGGGAATCAGACTCGGTTTCAAGCGGGTGCTGACCTCGGCCGATTTCCTCTTCAAGACCGAACTCGATGACGCACCCGATACAACCGCGCCGCATCCCGTCAGCGACCTCGAGTTGGCCACGCGGCTGTCGTACTTCCTCTGGGCCAGCAC
>JANOHG010000101.1:0-9786 GCA_031406375.1 Archangiaceae bacterium
CACGCCTTCCATGGCTCGCGCGACCAGAGCCGTGTCGCGAATGTCGCCTTCAATGAAGCTCCAGCCAGCGGTTTGCGATGGCAGATTATGCCTGTGCCCCGCAGAGAAGTTATCCAGGCCAACGACCTTTTGGCCCAAGGACAACAACCTTTCGACCAGGTGCGACCCGATGAAACCAGCGGCTCCCGTCACCAACCAGTGGCGAGGCTCCTTGCGCAGGCCCGCCTCGACTTCGGCAATTAGAGGCACCAGTACGTCACCCGACCCGGCGGGAGACTCGCTGGGTCCATCATACTCTTCACATCCACAATCACTCCGCCGGTCTTCACGCGCTTGGCCAACCCTTCCCCGGACATCTCAGCGTAGGCCTTGTGTGACACCGCAATGACAAGCGCGTCCAACGCGTCGACCTCATCCCATGAAGCGAGGGTTAGGCCGTACTCGTGCTTCGTGTCTGAGGCATCAGCGATGGGATCGTGGATAAGGGGCTCGATCCCGAACTGACGAAGCTCCTTGATGATGTCGGGAACTTTGCTGTTGCGAATGTCGGAAACATTCTCTTTGAATGTGAGCCCAAGAATTCCGACCTTGGCGCCTTTGACGGGAATGTTCGAGTGAATCAGAAGCTTGACCAGCTTCTGCGCAACAAACGGGGCAACGCTGTTGTTGATGCGCCGGCCAGCGAGGATCACTTCGGGTTGGTAGCCAAGTTCCTCTGCCTTCGTTGTCAGGTAGTAAGGGTCGACACCGATACAGTGCCCCCCCACGAGACCCGGGTAGAACTTCAGGAAGTTCCATTTGGTCCCTGCCGCCGCAAGCACGTCGCGCGTTCGCACACCCATTCGATCGAAGATCAGAGCAAGCTCGTTCATCAACGCGATGTTGAGGTCTCGCTGCGTGTTCTCGATGACCTTTGCAGCTTCGGCGACCTTGATTGACGCCGCCCGGAAAACACCGGCTTCAATAATTGCACCGTAGACCGCGGCCACGCGATCAAGGGTCTGAGCATCCTCACCGCTGACCACCTTGGTAATTTTTTCCAGGGTGTGAAGCTTGTCGCCGGGATTGATACGTTCCGGAGAGTAGCCGAGCTTGAAATCTGAGCCCTGTTTCAACCCGGAAATTCTGGCAAGGATGGGGCCGCAAATCTCCTCAGTGACGCCTGGGTAGACGGTCGATTCGTAAACAACGACGTCGCCCTTTTTCAGCGCGCGACCAACGGTCTCGGAGGCCTTGAGAACCGGCGTCAAGTCCGGTCGATTGTTGATGTCGACGGGTGTCGGAACCGCAACGACGAAGAAGGTGGCCTTCTTCAATTCACCGGAATCGAAGGTGATGTTGAGGTGCGAGGCTTTGAGGATCTCGCTCGAGACTTCGCCAGTCGTGTCAATTCCGTCCTTTAGCGACTTCACCTTCGGCTCGTTGATGTCGAAACCTACGGTGCCTGGGAACTTGCGGGCGAAAGAAAGCGCAACCGGCAGGCCCACATATCCAAGTCCAACGATTCCGATTCGCTCGCTCATGTGCCTTATCGACCCAAAAACTCACGCAGGCGTGCTTTTCTTGGGATCTGGTTCTCCGTAGTAATAACTGTATTTTGAGTAGTACCCGCCTGCTTGGCGATCCTCAAGATCGATGTCATTGAGGATGGCGCCGAAAATTCGTGCATTGACGGCTCGAAGTGCACGAACGGCGCGGCGAGCCATCTCGCGAGACGTGACCTGGTTCTTGACCACCAGCACCGTGCCATCAACCTGGGTGCTCATCACCACCGCGTCCGCGACAGCTCCCACGGGAGGAGAATCAATGATGACACGGTCAAACTCCTGGCCCATTTGAGCAAGCAGCTTGTGAAAGGCTTCTGTGTGAAGGAGCTCAGCGGGGTTTGGAGGAATGGGGCCGCTCGTGAGCAGCGACAGATTCGGAACGCCAGACGCCTTTGCGGTTTCTTTCAGCGTGCCTTCCCCGAGGATCAAAGACGACAACCCGGCGTTGTTTGCCACCCTGAACGCGCTGTGTACGCGGGGCCGGCGAAGGTCGGCGTCAACGAGGAGCACGCGGTTTCCGCTTTCTGCCATTGTGATTGCGAGCGAGGAAGCGGTCGTCGTCTTGCCATCGCGAGGACCTGCCGAAGTCACAAGAATCGACTTCAGTGGACGCTCAGGAGACATGAAAAGAAGGTTCGTTCTGATCGCGCGACAACACTCGGCGATTGCACTCTTCGGCTGCTCAAAGACAACCAAGTCATTGCGCTCGGCGTCCCGATCCTTGCTGCGAATCGTCGGTACAATTCCAAGAAAGGCCAGGCCAAGCCGTTCTTCGATCTGCTCCTGGGTGGTGACCGTGTTGTCGAGAAACTCCAAACCGAATGCAAGGCCGAACGCAAGCGCAAGTGCGATCATCAGGCCCATCAGCAAGCTCGAACGCACGTTGGGTTTGCTATGCGTGAGCACTGGACGCGCGTAATCAAGTACGTTGACGTTGTTCAAGCGGGTGGTGCCCGACAGGTCCGTCTCTCTCAGACTTTTCAGCGCAACATCGTAGAGGCGCAGGTTGGTGTCGTGCGCCCGTTTCAGCTTCAGGTATTCGGGTTCGTAACTCGACATTCCCTCAGCTTCGGCCTTGGCTTCATTGAGCTCGTCCAGAAGATTTCTCTCATTGGAAGCGACGTTGCTGTACTCCATCTGAGCGCGGCTCAGAACGGTCTCAATTTCAGAGTCGTAGGCGCGCTCGAGATTGGCCAGCTTCACCCTGCACTCGATCAGCTTCGGATGTTGCGCGAGCAAGCGCTCCTCGAGTTGGTCACAGTCGTTGCGCGCATCGAGAACGCGAGTTTTGAGAACCTGTTCGGCTGAAGCCAACGCATCCGGAATCAACGCGGCACGCGCCACCTGGTCTTTGGTGGCTGCCTTCTTAAGGCTGGTGATTGCATCAGACCTGGCCTTGAGATTGGCCTTCTTGATTCGAACGGTGATCAGCTCTTCCGAGAGCCTGGTCATTCGCATCCCGCTCAGTCGTTGGCGTTCCTCGAACGAAGCACCGACATTGACCTTCTTTTTGAAGTCAGCCACCAACTGGCTGGACTGTTGGACACGCTCATCGAGCTCGGGAAGCCGGAGCTCGAGTGACTCGGTGGCCTCAGACGTTGTGACTGACTTCGAGGCAAGATTCTGTTCCATATAGGCAGCCGCGAATGTGTTCACGATCGCAGCGCCCAACACCGGGTCCGCATCCTCGACGATCAGTCTGGTGACTCGAGAATCCTTCACCGGCTCAACCTGAACTCGGCCGAGCACCAGCGACGCAGGGTCGGTCTTGCCCGCCATCGCCTGCCGTAAGTTCTGAAGCGCCTTCAGCCCTCTCTCTCGAGCCTCAAGCGACTCAACGTTATCGAGCCCGAGCAACTTGTCATCTCGACCGATTCTAATCTTGTGAACCACCCGCTCTGCCACAGCTCTGCTTCGAAGGACGTTGTACTGAGTCTCGTAGTACTCCTTGCTCACCCAGAAGGGAGTGCTCGATTCCGCAACATCCTGCACCTGGCCGTTGGGGAGGATCTTGGGGGCGGACACTTCAATGATGATCGTCGTGACCGCCGAATAGATCTTTGGGAGCCTCAGCGTGTAAAAAACCGACACGGCGGAGACCACGGCGAAGGTGAGCAGAATCAGCCACCGCCGCTTCGACACGATGCGCCAATACGACCTGAGGTCAATCGTCTGTTCCTGCGCAGGAGTCTGTGTGGGGCCGGCTGCTACGTTTGCCATCAGAAAGATCCTTGGAAACCCGGGGCTATACGCAACTGCGCCCGGGATGTCGAGCTACGGTCCTGGGTTCCCCAACGTCGCGCCAAAATTCAGATCTGCTCCCCCTGACGCCCACTTCCCCGCCAGCGACTGCACGGCAAGCACGCGCTTCACTTCATCATGCAACCGCCGGTTCGCCGCCCACTTTTCATCCTCGAGCAGGCCCTCGAAGTCGAGCTTGTCGCCCCAGGTAAATCCGAACACCAGAACCGCCGCGGCCGGAATCAGGCACAGCCAGACCCACGGCTGCAGAAACACGAACCCGCGCACCGCGAACCAGACACTGAGGATCACCATCATTACCGACACCGTCTTCATCGTCCGCGCCCAGGCGCGCGCGGTCGCAGGCCAGACGTAGAAGAGTGGATGCTGGCTCGCCCAGGCAAGCCCCTCAGGCGTCAGCGACGCGGCCAGCGGCTCACGCTGCGCGGCCAGATGCTTCCCCGCGGCCCGGCGCTTCGCGACGATCGTCAGCAGCATCAGCCCGTAGACGGCGCCGAACACCAGCGCGCCCCACTGCGGAAACAGGCCCCAGGCGAGGCCTGCTCCGAACAGCAATGACTGCATTCGGCGCGTGGGCACGACGGTGAGACTACTTCTTGATGAAGGACATCCCAATAGATAGCAACTTCGGATCAGCGGCCGGCTGCGCGTGCGCCGAGGCAATGCCGAGATCCTTCGCTCCGCCCGGGAGCCTAAAAGATCGAAACCACCCGAGCCACGATCCGCGCGGTCACGATCAGCCGATTGGCCCAGGACGTCGAGTTGTTGCTTTCAGCATTCTTCCAGCAACCCGCGCGCGACGTTCACCAGCGCCTCGAGTCTGCGCAAAGCGCGCGGCCCAGTTCCCGTGTCGGCGACAGCGCCCGGGCGACGGTGAAGCTGCTGGCTCAACACCGCGCGCAAATCCATCGACGAGGCCGGCGCGACGCCTTCGCCGCGCAAGAGGTCGATCGGATACCGACCCCAGGTGCAGATGACGTCGTCCTTCTTTACGAAAGCCTTCCATCGCGCGATGCCAGCGGTGCGATCCTCACCCCCCAGCAACTGCTCGGCCGAAACGCCCAGGTGCAGGGGCGCCGCAGGAGAAAGCGCAGAAATCGGCTTCAGCAAAGCTTCGAAGCGCTCGCCGTCTGACAGTCGATGCGCGACCAACTGCAGCAGCTCGGCGTACCCGTCGATGGGCGCCGCATCGCGCGGCCAAGCGTTGGCTTCGGCGAAGGTCACCACCAACGAACCCGCCGCCGCTTTGAGCCGCGCGAGCGGAGACTTGCCCTTCACGTTGCGCCTGCGGGGATGCTCGTACCGGCTCTGGCCATCGTGCCGTTCGATGAAACCGAGCTGAAGGTCGACCATTCGATTGAACGCGGCGAGCATCGGCGTGAAGCGACCGGGCGCGCGCTCGAGCTTCTCGAGCACCACGGCGACAGCCTCGATGGTCGACAGGCAGTGCTCGGCGGGCTCCTTGCGAATGCGGTAGTTCCCAGGCGCAGGTGGCACGAAGCCGATGCGCGGCAACGACTTGAGCAGCGGCGATCGCAAAAACAGCTTCTTCGCGTTGTCCCAGGTTCCATCGACCACCACGAGCGTCTTCGGGCGCGTCTGCAACGCCTCGACGTCGGTCGCGTCCTCGGCTGGAAACAGCAGCGCGGTGCCGGGCTGGTTCAGCTTTTCGATGAGGCCCGGAATCTCTTCGGGATCGAGCGCGACGTGGAGCTCGGAATTCGGCAGCGACAGATGCGCCATGCGGCAGGTGCTGATCGCCACCCGCGCTTCGAGCGGATGCTGGATGAAGACGACGCGGGTCGCGCTTGGAATCTGCAGCAACCGATCGCAAAAGCAAACCCGCTTCGGCCGGCGACAGGCTTGGCAGATTTCACGCGGCGCGAGCGGAGAAATTGTCTGACCCACAGCCTCGACGCCTAACAGAAATGGGGCTATCTGACGCGTTCTCTTAAGGGGCAACAGCCAATGGCGCCGACGCTGAAGACGACAGTCACCGGGATCCAATTCGAGAATCCCTACCTACTGGGCTCGGGCCCGCCAGGTACCAACGCGAAGGTGATCGCCAAGAGCTTCGACCTCGGCTGGGGAGGCGTCGTCGCCAAAACGATCAGCCTCGACGCGAGCAAGGTCGTCAATACCGCGCCCCGCTACGGCAAGCTGAAGGATCCCAACAAGCCCGAGGTGATCGTCGGCTTCGAGAACATCGAGCTGATCTCTGATCGCCCTTACTCGACTTGGCTCGACGAGTTCCGCCAGCTCAAGAAGCAATACCCAAACCGGGTGCTGATCGCCTCGGTGATGGAAGAGTACCGCAAAGAGGCGTGGCAACAGATTATCCGCGAAGTGCAGGACACCGGCGTCGATGGCTTCGAGCTCAACCTCTCGTGTCCACACGGCCTGCCCGAGCGAAAGATGGGGATGGCGATGGGGGAAGATCCCATCATCTGCAAAGAGGTCGTCGGTTGGGTGAAAGAGGTCGCGAAGATTCCGGTCTGGGCGAAGATGACGCCCAACGTCGGCGACCCCAAGCTTCCGGCGCGCGCGGCGATGGAAGCCGGCGCCGACGGCATCAGCACCATCAACACCATTCTCTGCGTGATCGGAATTGACCTGCGCACTTTGCGTCCGATGCCCACGGTCGAAGGCTACAGCGTGCCCGGTGGGTATTCGGGGCAAGCGGTGCGACCCATCGCGCTTCGGCACGTGATGGAGATCGCCCGCGCGATTCCGGGCGTTCCGATTTCTGGAATGGGCGGCATCGAGACCGGCTTCGACGCGGCGCAGTTCATCGCGCTCGGAGCGCACACCGTGCAGGTCTGCACCGGCGCGATGCTGCAAGGCTACGAGGTGATTGCGAAGCTCAAAGAAGAGCTGGTCAAGGTCCTCACCGATCACAAGATGGACAACCTCGAGCAGCTGCGTGGCAAGTCGCTTCCCTACTTCTCGACCCATTTCGATCTCGTTCAACGGCAGGCCGCTGCGAAGGCCGCGAAGACCGGCGCGAACAAGGATGCCGAGACGTGGAAGGGCGAAATCAAACGTGAGACCGACTCGCTGACAACCCTCTGAACGAAAAAGGTGAATCACCTGATCCTCGAGCCTTCCGAGCTTTCGGCCGACGGCACCGTGCGGCTGCTCGGGCGTCGGCTGCTTCACGCGCGAGAGGTGTTGCGCGCGACCCCGGGAATGACGGTGAAGGTCGGATTGCTGGGTGGCAAGCGCGGGCGCGGCGAAGTGCTCAGCAGCTCGAAGGAAGAGCTGCTGCTGCGGGTGATCCTCGACGAGCCACCGCCTCCGCGCGCGAACCTGGATCTGCTGCTGGCGATGCCGCGCCCGAAGCAACTCAAGCGGGTGCTCGCCGCCGCAGCGTCGCTGGGAATCAACCGCGTCGTCCTGCTCAACGCCGCCAAGGTCGAGAAGAGCTACTTCGACTCGAAGGTGCTCGAGCCTTCCTTTCTCGATCAGGTGATTCGGCTTGGGCTCGAGCAGGCGCGCGACACCATCGCGCCGCAGTTGCTGGTGCGCGAACGGTTCAAGCCTTTTGTCGAGGATGAGCTCGACGCATTCTGCGGCGACGGCCGCCGCTGGCTCGCGCATGCAGAAGCTTTGCAGCCGGTGCCTCGCCGCGCCGAAGGTGAGGCGGTGGTGCTCGCTGTAGGTCCTGAGGGCGGGTGGACTCCTTTCGAGGTCGCGCTGCTCCAGAAACAACGCTTCCTCCCGGTGACGTTGGGGTCTCGACCCTTGAGAGTCGAGGTCGCGGTGCCTGCGCTGGTAGGCGCGATCGGCCTTTGACCGTTAGACTCGAAGGGTGCTTTGGCTCTTGACGATTCTGGCTGCTGCCCCAGTGAGCCCGCCTCCCAACGAATCCCGCACGCCGTTGAAGCTCACCAAGCCGACCAGCTCGCCGCGCATTTCGAAAATCAACGCACCTTATTGTCAGGGCGACTATTCAAATGATTTCGCGGCGCTCAGTAAAAGGGCGGCCGAGCTCACCAATAAACCCGAAAGCGGCTTCACCTACTGCGTTCGCGTCACCGCCACCTACGAGTGTCTTTCGTACGCTGGCGACGGCACGGTGAAGCGCGCGAAAAAGCTGGTCACCGCGCACGGCACCGCGTTCGCCTATCGAAAGCAGGGCTCGGACACGTTGCTGGTCACCAATCAACACGTGACCGAATTTCCTGCGGTGTCGGATGAAGAGCACCCTGTCGATGGCGTGCCGATTGGCTGCAAGCGCGTCAGCGACGCAATGAAGATCGTCGACTCGGACAAGGACGCCTTCGAGTCCGACGACATCAGCCTCAACCGCGTGGTCGCGGATCCGGCGCTCGACATCGCAATCATCAAGGCGAAGGCAACGCTCAACATCTTGCCCTGGAAACTCGGCAAGAGCGCCGCACTGAAGGAACGCAACGTCGTCGACGTGCGCGGGTTCCCGCTGGGGGCCTTCAAGGCGACCAGTCTGGGCAAGGTGATCTCAACCTATGACCGTGACGACTACAAAGACTGGGATCACGACGACTTCGTGATCGACGCCGCGATGTCGCCTGGGAACTCGGGGTCGCCGGTGCTCGCGGTCAGTTGCTTCACCGGTGACTTCGAGCTGGTGGGCGTGTTTCACGCCGACTACTCGCGCGGCAATTCGTTGAACGTCGTGATTCACATCGACGATGTCCGCGATTTGATGAACACGTTGAAGAAGACGAACGTCTCGCGCGCAGATTCGGCGCCGCTGGATCTGGTCTCACGGCGCCGGCTGATAGACGACGCTTCCGACGGAATTGGGCTCTTCTTTCCCTTTGGATCTCTGACCGCTTCGGCGCAGACGCGATCCGATGGGGCGCTGCTGTTTCAGGTCTACTCGCGCGAGTTCCCGATTCGAACCTGGCCTGTTTTGACGCTCGAAGACACCACGCCAGAGAGCGCGGCGGACTTCGGAACCCTGGGCAAGGTCTGGTTTGGCAGTGCCCGGGGAGTGACCGAATTTCTGCGCGGCGAACTCGACGGCGAGAATCGATCGCAGCTCGAGCGCGCGCTTGATGCCCTTCGGAGATCCGCGTTGCTTTCGGCTGCTCATCGACGAGCGACCGCGGGCCAGGACACTTCGCGCGAGGCCCATGATCTTGCGTCGCGCCTGGATCGCAACCTGCGGCGCAACAGCACGATGGACAGGGACATTGCCAACCTGGTGATGGATCTCGCTGAGAAAGAAGCACCTAAGGGCACCGCGCTAGCGCTGCCTCCGTCACGCCCGTGGGCGTCCGAGCCTGCTGGCACGCCGTAGGCGGCAGGACTACAAGCCGACGCCATCACCTTGTCCTTGAAGTTCTCTCGGACTGTTGATCAGCGACCCGAACCTGGGCGTCGGCGAGGTGTAGATGGTCTCGAGGTTCGGCCCGGCGATGTAGTGGGTCACAGTCACCCCGCGTTGACTTCTGGGAGCACAGTGGTGATCGTCGACTCACGATGCTGTTGAGAGTCCACTACTCCGCCGCAAGGAGCTACGCCATGCCGGGGAAGCGACCAGATCTGACGCTCTTGGATGACGTGATCGCCGAACGGGTGCTCGACGCGATGCGCGTTGCGGCAAGTCAACTGACGCGCCTGAGAGTGCGTCACGTTCTGGTCGGTGGCCTTGCCGTCGGCGCGCATGGTCACCCCCGCGCAACGAAAGACGTTGATTTTCTTGTCGGCGACGAGGCCTTCGAGCATCACCCGGGAGGGTTGGTGACCATGAAGGGCGGCGTCCCGATTCAGGTAAATGGAGTGATTGTCGATCATCTGTCTGCGCAAGAGAACGAGCGCTTCCTGACCGATCAATTGCCTGAGGTGTCGGCGGCGGTGGATGTCGCTCCAATCGAAGTGCTCGTGTACTTGAAGTTGAAATCGCCGCGCGCCAAGGATCGCGCAGACATCATCGAGCTCATCAAAGCAGGCATAGATGTGACGAGGTGCCGCGACTTCTTAACGAAGC
>JANOHG010000110.1:0-7091 GCA_031406375.1 Archangiaceae bacterium
TCCTGATCGACGGCACCGAGATCAACATCCCACTGCCACTCAACGAAAGGGTCGACGTTCGGTACACCCCAAGCAAATCCGGGCAGATCCGTTACGGTTGCGCGATGGGAATGATGATCTCTGGAGTGCTGGTGGTCGAGTAGAAGGGCTGCACGTCAGCCCCGTCTTGTAGGGTGTTTTTCGATGTCGAAGAACCCCCACTTGCTGAACCACCATGCCTTCGTGGATCTCGAGACCACTGGCCTTGATCCGCGCAACGACGAGGTGATCGAAGTCGGCATCGTTTTCGTCGAGGACGATGCGGTGGTGAATCGGGTTTCGAAGTTGTTTCGGCCCAGTCGCCCCCTACCGTTGGTGATTCAGCGCCTGACCGGGCTGACCGACGCCCAGCTTTCGGCGCAGGGCGAGTTCGCGGGCTTTCTTCCCGAGCTGACCGAGTTGCTGCGTGGGTGGACAGTGGTTGCCCACAACGCCGCGTTTGAAGAGAGCTTCCTGGGGGCGATGTTTGATTCACTCGAAGCCCAGGTGCTCGACACCTGCGAGTTACTCCACTACCTGCACCCCGAGCTCGAAAGCCATTCACTCGAGAGCCTAATTCGGTGGACGAAGGTGGGCACGTTGGCCGCCCACCGCGCGCTTCAGGACTGCGAAGACACCTTCGCGGCGCTCGAGGTCGTGCTCGCCCAGTGCGTACGCGATGCGCGCCATGAAGACGTCGGAGATCTGCTGTCGACGTTTTCAGGGTGCACCGACGGGCCGACCGCGATGATTTCGTTGCTTCAGCGGCTGTTGATCGAAACCCGCGCGGCTCGGCCGCTGCTCGAGCTGTCGGAATCAACACCTTTCCTGCCTGCGCGCGCCGAACGGGCGCGGCGCTTTCGTTCGGAAGCGGCCAGCGTCAACGCAGCGGATCTCGACGCTCTGCTCGGAAGAGATGGAACAATCGCTGACACACTCGAGGGCTTCACTTCGCGACCCGAGCAGCGCGGTATGGCCGCCGACGTGTTGCACAACTTGGCCACCTCGGGTTGCCTCGCGGTTGAAGCGGGCACTGGCACCGGAAAATCGCTGGGGTACCTCGCACCCGCGGTGCTGTGGGCGAGTCGAGGCGGTGGAAGAGTTGGCATCGCTCCGCACACCCGCGCGCTCCAAGATCAGCTGATCGAGAAAGACCTGCCACGGCTGCATGCGGCCACTGGGGGCGCATTTGGTTACGCGGTGCTCAAAGGACAGGGTAATTACCTCTGCCGTCGGCGCACGCTCGCGATGACTTTGGTCCACGAGTCGATGCAATGGGCAGATCGCGCACCGCGCGCCTACCTGCGGGCGTTCTTGCGCCGCAGCTCGGAAGGCGACCTCGAACGGCTCAGCGACTGGTTCAAACATCGGTACCCAGCGTTGCCGGTGCTGGTTGCCGCGTCGCAGTCTACCGCTGCAACGACGCTTGCCGAGCGATGCCCGCACTACACGCGCTGCTATTTCCACTCGGCCGTTTCGCACGCCCGTGAGGCGGATGTGGTGGTGGTGAATCACGCGCTCGCGCTCGCGTGGCCCGAGCGTTACCCCAAACTCAACCATCTGATTGTCGATGAAGCCCACGAGCTCGAAGACTCAGCGACCACCTCGTGGACGTTCGCCCTTTGCGAAAGCGCCCTTGAAGCCCTGCTCAACCGAATCGGATTCCTGCCACGGTTGCTCATTCGCGAAGGTCACGGCGCAGCGGCGCAGTTGCTCACGACCAGCAGCAGCGAAGTGGTGATTGATCTGAAGATCGTCTCGGAAGCGCTGGGGTCTCTGGCCGAAGACAGCGGCTGCGAGCTGCGAATCACCGCTTCAGTGCGGGCGAGTCGGGGGTGGCTGCGGGTGCGCGATGCCCTGCATGGCTTGAGGGCGTCGCTGCTTTCGGGCGACCAGGCCCTGAGCGCGGTCGAAGCTCAGCTGCTGGGGGAATCCGCGTTGTCACGCGACATCGCGGGAACTCGAGCTGAGCTGCAAACGCACGCAAATCATATCGAAGAAATCGCCGATCGCCCCCGACCTGAACGCTGTGACAGCTTGGCGCTGCTGCCGTTCGGGTGGTCGGTGGCCAGCCAACCCATCACCATCGCTGCGCGACTCAAGCAGCTGATTGAGCCGCTGGCGTCGGTCACTCTCGTCTCGGGAACACTGTCGGTGGGTCCAGCTGAAAGTTTTGTGCTGAGCCGGCTCGGCCTCTTGGGCGGAGCCCGACCGATGCGAGTGGTGAAGTACGAGACTCCGTTCGATCTCGCCCGGCAAGCACTGGTGGTGCTGGTCGATGACGCACCCGACGCCACCAGCAGTGACTTTCTCGAATGGGCAAGCCAACGGATCTCGGGGCTTGCCCGACACCTGGGCGGCCGCACGCTCGGCCTCTTCGCTTCGACGCGCAGGCTCGACGCGATCGGAGAAAAAGTGAGACGCGAGCTCGAGCCCGAGGGCATCGAAGTGCTTCGGCAGTCGCATGGATCCGCTCAGAAGCTGGTCGGACGACAGGCAGAAGATCGAGGCACGGTGCTTCTCGGCACCCGGCGGTTCTGGGCTGGCATCGACGTTCCGGGGCCCGCGGTGTCCTGCGTCTTTATCGACAAGCTTCCGCTTGAGCCGCACACCCGGCCGTTGGTCGAAGCCCGCGAAGAGGCGCTGGGCGGAGAGCCGTTCGGCTTCGTTGGCTACCGGCTTCCGCGCGCGCTCTTGCAACTCAAGCAGGGCGTCGGTCGCTTGGTTCGATCAGGCACCGACTGCGGAATCGTGGTGATCGCCGACCCGGGCGCGATGGCGTACCGGGCGCAGCTCTACGCAGCCCTCGATGGTTACCGGGTTGAATCGATGCCTTGGGCCCAGGCGCGAATTCGCATCGCCCAGGTCTTTCGCAGCTTCGGCATCGCAGGGCGCGCTCCGGCGCCGGTGGTGCGACACGAGAACCTCGGGCCGCTGTTTGGCTGAAGCCAAAAAGGCCAGCCGCAGCGTCCAGCTTCGATCGCATCCCCTCGCTCGTGTGCGGTGGCGGCCACGTGACCACCGACGCGCAGAAGAAGTATATCGTTCCTTGCTCGCAGAGCGCCGATGGGCGCGTTGAACGGCACCGAGGTGGTGCCGAGCTGGATCCCTTCGGTCACCCCAGCGGCTTCTGGCAGTAGCGGTGCGCCCGAAGGAGTGCGAGCGGGTGGTCACTTCCTGCGCCTGATCCGCTGGAAGATCGCGAGGAGCTTTTTCCGTCGAGCGAAGCCGCGCGCGCTGACGAGTCGCAGGCTTGCTTCCGCGGTCGCGAGTTCAAAAGCCGTAGCCACCGCAAGCAGCTTCTCGAGATCGATCCGGTCCTGAAGTCGTGTCTTCGACTCCGAGAGCACCTTCATCGCGATCAGGTGTCCGACAGTCGCGACCGGCAGTGCCGAAATCTCAAGCAACTGCATCGGCGTCGCGGCCGCAACCGTCTCGGGCTCAATACCCGAGCTGGCGAACAACAGGTCGACCAGCACGTCGGTCTTTTCTCCTGGGGCAGAGAGCCGCACGGTAGCGAGGCGTCGTTTGGCGAGTTGCTCGACGGCACTCTGCATCTTCCAGCCTCGTTGAGTCAGGGTGAAGACGAGCTGCTGGGCCTCACGATCGTCAGCTACCGAAACCGCCAGATCGACATCTTCAGTGAAGCGCGGCTCGGTGCGTGCGGCGACTGCCTGGCCCCCGATCAGCGCGAACTTCGCGCCGACCGACTCGAGCGCTTCGACGGCTTTCCTTGCTGCCCGAACCGCCGCGACAGTCGTCGAAGGAGCACCTTGGGAGCTACCGATCTTCCTTCCGCGTCGGGGGGTCTTCGGAGCAACCATCGCTCGTACATCGTAGTCAGCTTCTGTGGGCTGGCCTCGGGGTTCTCGCGCCGAAGCCTTTCGCGCATCATCGCCAATCCGAGGTCCGTCAGGCCAAATGCCGCTTCGAGGCGCTGGGACGCAGAACGTGTCGAAGACCGTCTCACGCCGCAGAGTATGGCACGCGATGGCTTGCTGGGGCTCAGCTGTTAGGCGCTGGGTCGCGTCGCACTCTGGGGTGCGCGACAGCGTGATGCAGCCACGCTGCGCCCATCATCTATTCACTGTCGAGCCGCGCTTGCATGCTGACCCGCAGCGCTTCGAGCGTGTCGGTGGGCGATCCGCCTGCCTTCGCCGTGGCGAGCGCGGTCTCGACCTTCGCCAGTTCCCCCACGTGCAGCTCACGCATCTTCGTCACCATATTGCTGAAAGAATCGAAGACATCCTGCAGCTCATCGGTGGGGCGCAGGCCGTAGGTCGGAGGCCGGATCTTCCCCGCGGCGACTTCATTCGCCATCCGCTTGACGCGAAACAAAGGCCCGACGATGCGATGGGTGGTGACGATGGTGCCCAGGCCAACGACAAAGATGAACACCACCAAGCAGACAATGAGTCCAATCAGGGTCATTTTTTGCTGTTTCACCAGCTGCGCCTTGGTCTCAATCACCAGCGCCTTCTCAGCGTCGAAGGCCTTGTCTATCGCGTCGCTGCGTTCCGCCAGTTGCTTGGTGAACTCAGGGTTGTCGAGGTTGCGCGCGAGGTCGTTGTTCAAGGTGGCGATTCCGAGCTCGCGGCTGGACTCTGCGGCCGAGCTGCGGGCATCGACAGCCGACTGCGCTTGGGCGAAGAGGTGGTTGGTGGTGCGGTAGAGAATGATGCCCAACACCGTGGCGAGCACAAGTGTGATGCCGACGATGTAGCTTGCAAACTTGAGCTGAAAGCGTGCGTCGAGCAGGAAGTTGCGCGCCTGTCGCTTGTAATTTCCGGGAGTCTCAATCGGTTCAGTGGACATCATTTCCTCTTTTTGCAGGTGCTACTGGCCCTTCCATTCCAGGTCCTCTGAAGCGTCATCGATCACCCGGGGCACCATCACCTTGAGCAGACTTTCGTACTTGGCCCCCGACGCCTTCACGTTCCAGCTGCCCTGCAAAGACTGCTCGGGGTACGTCATCACCAGGACTTCCAGTTTCAAACCGTTGCTGGCGTTGGGCAGCAGATTGACCCGTAACAGGTACCCCCGCAGCTTCTTGGCCTTGATCACCGTCTGAGCCTGCGGCTTGCTTTCGCCCTGCGGCGCAAAGCTGGCGCCGATCGAGGTGAGCTTCTGTTTGAGCAGATCATTGGCCAGCTGAGCGACATCGGCGGGCACTCCGACCTTGTCGTTGATCGCCTCGAGAGAAAGATAGAGGCTGCCCGCGGCGGCGGGTTTGAAGTCGAGCGCGCGCTGGATCGCCGCGCGAACTGAAGGATCCTTGTCGGTCAGCGCCGTCTTCAAACAGGCAAGCCCGTCGGGCAGGTGCAGCTCTCCGAGTGCGTTCGCTGCGGCCGCTCGCACCACCACTTCCTGATCTCGCAACGCTTCACACAGCGGCCTAATCGCAGCAGGGCTGGCCGTGCCCGCCAGAATCACCACCGTCTGGGCGCGAACGCGGGGGTCCTTGGCCGCCTTCAGTTGCTTGGCGAGAAACGAAACGCGCGCATCCTGACCGAGCGCAGGCGATCCGACAGCAACGAGAACGAGGATGAGCGCCGGCCGCAAACTGAAGCCAATGATACCCGATGGCGCAGCAAACCGGCTGTGGCATAACCACCTCTATGTCCGCCCCTATGAGCGCCGCGGAAATTCGCGACGCATTCCTCAATTTTTTCCAGCAGCACAACCATCGCAAGCTCGCCAGCTCGTCTCTGGTTCCGGCAAACGACCCCACCTTGCTTTTCACCAATGCCGGCATGGTGCAGTTCAAAGACGTCTTCACCGGCCGCGAGCCGCGCGACTACCAGCGGGCCACCACTTCTCAGAAGTGCGTCCGCGCGGGAGGCAAGCACAACGACCTTGACAACGTGGGCTTTACCGCGCGTCACCACACCTTCTTCGAGATGCTGGGCAACTTCAGTTTCGGCGACTACTTCAAGGCCGATGCGATTGCGTTCGCCTGGGAATTCATCACCAAGGTGCTCGCGCTTCCCAAAGATCGCCTCGCGGTCACCGTGTTCAAAGGTGAGGCAGGGATCCCCGCGGATGACGAAGCGTACGAGCTGTGGACAAAGCAAGGATTACCCAAAGATCGGATCCGCAGGCTTGGCCTTGCTGACAACTTCTGGTCGATGGGCGATGTCGGCCCGTGCGGGCCGTGCAGCGAGATCTACGTCTACCTGCCCGATGGTCCGGTCAAAGCCGGAGATCACGCGGGCGAATCGGACAGCTGGGTAGAAATCTGGAACCTGGTCTTCATGCAGTTCGAGCGCAAAGAGAAAGACGGAAAGCTGCTCGCGTTGCCCCGCCCGTCGATCGACACCGGCGCCGGGCTCGAGCGCGTCACCGCGGTCGTTCAGGGCAAGAAGTCGAACTACGACACCGACCTGTTCGCTTCGCTGCTGGCGAAGGCGGCGAGCCTGAGCCAGAAGAAGTACGGCTCGGGTGCCGCCGACGACGCGTCGATGAGGGTAATCGCCGATCACTCGCGCGCGACGGCGTTTCTGATTGCCGACGGAGTGCAGCCGTCGAACGAAGGGCGTGGCTACGTGCTTCGGCGAATCATGCGCCGCGCGATCCGTCACGGTGCCCGGCTGGGGCTGAACGAACCCTTCTTCGACCAAACCGTCGACACGGTGATCAGCCAAATGGGGGCCGCGTACCCCGAGCTCAACGAGAGCCGTTCGTTCATCCTCGAAGCGACGAAGTATGAGGAAGAGAGCTTTCGCCGCACGCTGAGTCGCGGAATGAAGCTGATCGACGAAGAAACTGATCGGCTCAAGGCTTCAGGCAACCGCGTCATCGCAGGCAAGACAATCTTTCTGCTGCATGGCACCTATGGCTTTCCGGCTGATTTGACGGAAGTGATCGCCAAAGAAAGAGGCCTCGAGGTCGACATCGTAGGCTATCGCGCTTTGATTGACGCGCCGAGCTCGACGTTCGTCAACAAGGAAAAGGCGGTATCCGAGATCTGGCTCACGCTGGGTACGCGGCTCAAACCCACCCACTTCACCGGGTACGAGGCGACCAACGGAATCGCAAAGATTCTCGCGCTGGTTCACAAAGGCACTTTGGTT
>JANOHG010000135.1:0-2922 GCA_031406375.1 Archangiaceae bacterium
TGGTGGTCCCCAACCCTGGAGCCAGATATGAGCAGTCCATTGACCCCTACGGGGGGTAACAAGACCAGCAGCGGCCTGGATCAGAACCTCGCCGGCGCGCTGGCCTACCTGCTCGGCCCGATCACCGGAATCCTTTTCCTGGTGCTGGAAAAGGAGAATCGATTCGTCCGGTTCCATGCCATGCAGTCGACCATTCTCGGGGTGGGCTGGATTGCGGTCAGCATCGTCCTCTCGCTGGTCTCAGGGGCACTCGCGTTCATCCCGGTCGTCGGATGGATCGTGAGCATCCTGGTTTCCTTCGGCCTCGGCGTCATCGGTTTCCTGTGGCGAAGCGAGCGGCGAGCTCGGCGTCGGTAATCGTCTCGTTTCCGTAGGTGGCGACGGGCTTACCCCCGGGGCTCTTGCGCTTCAGCTCGACCTTCACCGTCCCTGAAGGGTCCTTGCATCCTACGAAGAGAAACGTCAGCGCCAGGGCCGCGATGCTGCAGCGTGAAGTGAACATGATCAACGCGGTTGGCTAGCAGCTTGGCGCGGTAACGTCGAGGGCGTAGCTCGCGTTCGTGGGCTGGTTCGGCCTCGCGAATCCGAGACTAGGGCCCGGGCGAGCCGAGTTTGAATCGCGGGGCGAAGCACTGTTTGACAAACACGCAACAGGTGCACGTCAGCTCCATTCACAACCATCTCTGCGTCGAATCAAATAAGTCGTTTCAATGTGTTACGCGCGGCACCAACACTGCACATGCGCCTTGGCCCTATCACCATCGCCAAGGTGTTCCCTTGATTAAGCCCTACTCTCAATTCTGGTTTCGGTCTCACGTCGCGCGCTGGGCACTGGTGTCTGCCTTTTCAGTCGCAGGGTGCGGTCTAGAGGATGCTCCTGCGTCGCTGGATGACCCCGAGCTTGACCAGACCACTCAAGACGTCGTTGGTGGCACTGTAACGTCGCTCAGGCCTGAAGTCGGGATGCTGCAGACCGCGACAGCACGCTGCACCGCTACTCTGATTGGCGACAGGCATATCCTCACGGCAGCCCACTGCATCAATTACGCGGCGCAGGCGCGAGGTAACAAGTTTGTGATTAATTTTGGAACCGCCACGGAACGAGCCTTCACAATTGATCGGTTATTCAGTCAAGTGGAGGCAGGCGTCAACAACCGAGATCTCGCCATTGGCCGCCTTACGACACCCGTTCCGCGAGACCTGGCTGCCCCTGCCGCAATCTCGAAAACTCAGCCCACCAAGGGTGCGGTAGTTACGGTGATCGGGTACGGCTGCACCGAACGAGGTACATCGCCCTGGCCTTTCACAAAGCGCTTCAAAACCTATCGGTACGGAAGTGAAACATTCAACGCCTGCGCTGGCGATTCGGGAGGACCCACTTTCACCGGAAATTTGCGCGCAGGCGGCAGCGTCGTGGGGGTCACAAGCGGTTACCGCGACGCAGACCAAAACTTCAGAGACGTAGCAGGAGATCCGGTTCTGCACCGGCCTCATATCACAGGCATGGTCAGCGCCATGGAGGCAGCAGGGGTCTCCTATCGCGCACTTGATAAAACAGAGTGGTTGCCTGCGATCACCAACGGCGTGGTCACGGAGGCCCGCAATGGGTTTCTGACGAGCTTTCAGGTGTGGTCGGCAACGCCAGGCGTGAGACTCTGCTATTCGGTAAAGACCCCTGACTTTGGCTGGTCGCCGGAGGCATGCGATGGCGACATGGTTGGCAGCCTGCCTGGAATTGCCCTTCCAAGTGCCGAACCTGTTTCGGTCAGGATTCGACTCGCCGCACCCGGGCCCTTCTCTTCAGTTCGCTATCGGGTCCGCCGGCCGATCGTCGGCTGGCAAGACTGGAAGAAAAACAACGAAGAAGCGGGTGGGACCCCCGTTTTCAAACCCACTGATACCCCTGCAGGCATTGAAGCGATCGCCATTGAGGTCCGTTGAAGTCAACGTTGACGCTTGGGTTGATAAGAAAGTCGCAGCGCAAGGTTGGCGATGCTGCGTGTCGTTGATCCGCTTTAGGTCTCGTCTTTGAGCGAGGCAGCAACGCGCTTGCCCTCGCCTGCGGATGCAGTGGATGCTGCGGGAGCTTCCGCAGGGGCAGGTGAAGGGACCCCAGTCTTGGGCGCTTCGGCGACTGCGGGCTTCGCTTCAGCGACCATCTCGGCGGGTGCCGGTTGCGCGAGTTCGGCGGTCAGGTCTGCAATGGTTGCCTTTGCTTTGGCGACCCACTTTGTCTCGTTTGACATTTTGATGAAGGTTTCGAACGCGGCGATCGACTCTTTCAGCTTGCCGGTGTGGCGATAGCTCTCGCCCAACCCGTAGAAGCCATCGGCGTCTTTGGGGGCTCGCACGGTGTATTGCTCGTAGGCGGTGACGGCGATCGCGTATTCGCTGAGCTTGCGAGCGCAATACCCGAGGTTGAAGTGTGCCAACTCTACCGATGTGTCGCTGGCGATCGCCTTCTTGAACTGCTCGAGCGCTTCTTCCTTTTTGTTGAGCTTGAACAGCGCACTGCCAAGCCCGTTCATTGCTCGCGCGAACGTCGGCTCGCGGGTGATTGCGGCTTGATACGCGGCCACGGCGTCGTCAGCACGACCTGCCGCAAGCGCCGTCTCTGCGCGGTTGAAGTCGGACAACGCCTGGGGTGAGAAAGTGGGCGCGGCGGTGAGAAAGACTGAAACAATGAGTGGGGTCAAAGGAAGCCTCTGACAGCTCCACTCGCATCCGATGTGCCAGCAAACACCCCCGAAAAGACGTGGGGTTGCACACAGCTGGGAGGGTCAAACGGCGATTGGCCGGTGTCGAAAGCCTCACCTAAGGGCCTGATATCGGATTACCCGACCGTTCTCGCAGCCGATGCATCGTCGCCAGCTTCGTTCCGCTCCCTGCGGTTTACCCAGCAGTAGACCTCGGTCGCGCGCC
>JANOHG010000137.1:0-6534 GCA_031406375.1 Archangiaceae bacterium
AGGCGCGGAAGATGACCTCGGTAGCTGGTAGGCGCAGCGCCTCGGGGAGATGTGCGTTCTCCCGCAGTCGTCGAAAGACGTTCTCCACGTCGATGATCGCGTCATCCACCAGCGCCCCGATGGCGATGGTCAGGCCCCCGATGGTCATGGTGTTCAGGGTGATGCCCACCGCTTTGAGGGTGAGCACGGCAACGACCAGCGACAGCGGGATCGCCGCCAGCGAAATGAACACCGCCCGCAAGTTGAGCAGGAAGATGAGAAGGATGATCGCGACGAGAATCGCGCCGTCGCGGAGAGCCGTCGAGACGTTGCCTACCGCCGCCTGAATGAAATCGGCCTGACGGAAGATGTGGCGGTTGATGGTGAGACCGGCGGGAAGGGTGGGTTGCACCTCGTCCAGCACTGCGTCGAGCTTTCGCGTCAGCTCCAACGTGTTGGCGTCGGGTTGCTTCATCACGGCGAGGATGACCGCCGGTTCTGCGTTCGCGCTGCCTTCTCCGCGCTTGAGCTTGGGGCCGGCACGGATCTCGGCGACCTGAGCGACCACGATGGGCTGGCCGCCTCGCACCGTGATGACGGTGTTGCCGAGCTCCTCTGTGTTGTGGGCGCGCCCCACCGCGCGAAGCAGGTACTCCTGGCCGCCTTCGACGAGGAAGCCGCCAGAGGCGTTTTGGTTCGTCGTCTTCAGCGCCTCACCGACCTGTTCGAGGCTGACGTTGAGAGCTTCGAGCGCTTCGGGACGTACCAGCACCTGGTACTGCTTCACGCCTCCACCGATGGGGATGACCTGTGACACGCCGGCCACCGACAGCAACCGCTTGCGCAGCACCCAATCCGCGACGCTGCGCGCCTCCATGGACTGCGCTTCTCTTCCTTCGGCGTCAGTCTGAAGTGCCTGCTGGTCCCATGAGACCGACAGAAAGAGAATCTCGCCCATGACAGAGGAGATGGGCGCCATCGAAGGCGGAGGCACATCACGCGGGAGCTGCGCTGCCACGAGCTGCAGCTTCTCGTTCACCACCTGTCGCGCCGTGTAGATGTTTGTCCCCCACGCGAACTCGACCCAGACGATCGAGATGCCGACGCCCGAGGACGATCGAACGCGCCGCACTCCCGTGGCGCCGTTGACGGCAGTTTCGATGGGGAACGTCACCAGCGTCTCGACTTCCTCAGGCGCGAGCCCGTGCGCTTCGGTCAGCACCGTGACGGTGGGCGCGGTGAGATCTGGGAACACGTCGACTGGCATCTTGCGCGCCGTGTCCACGCCGACGATGAGGAGCAGCACCGATGCAGCGACCACCAGCAGTCGATTCTGGATGGACCAGTGAATGAGCCGGTTCATCAGTGCTGGTGTCCGTGCTCGGGAATTGCGCCCGTGGCGGTGGAGAGCTTCATCTCGTATGCCCCACGGGTCACGACGCGGTCGCCGTCTTTCACGCCATTGAGAACCTGAACGAAGCCGCCCGAGCGCACGCCGGGCCGAATGGGGCGTTTGAAGAAGGTTTCGCCTCCCTCCATCACAAAGACCGTGGGTTTTCCGTTGTCATCCACTACTGCTGACTCAGGTACGGCGAGCCCGCGTACCGTCTCGCCCGTGAACAGCGTGACCCGAGCGAACATCCCCGGCTTGAGGGCGTGCTCAGGGTTGGCGAGCTCGAAGATGACAGGCACGGTTCGCGTGGCGCGGTCCACCACCGCACCTACCGCGACTCGCCTGCCGTTTTGCGAGTCGACGGTGAACTCACGCTCGAATCCGCTCACGGTGAACGAAGCGCCCGGAGAGCGCTCGACACGCGGCGCATCCGATTCGAAGACCTTCGCCTCGAGCCACAGCCGGTCCGCGTTCACCACCGACACCAGACGCCTGCCGACCTCGACGACTCCGCCGGGCATTACGTCGGCGAAGAACACAACTCCGTCGATGGGAGAACGCAGCTCGAACGACGATGCGTTGACGCCGCCGGATGCCCCGGTCTGTGTGCTGCGGTAAAGGGCGAGCTGGAGATCCGCTGCGACGAGGCGTGCCGCCGCGACCTCGCGTGCGACCTTGGCGGCGTCGACCTGCTTCTCGGGAATCGCCTTGGCCGCGAACATCTCTTGCGCGCGGCTGAGCTCCCGCTCGGCGAGGCCGAGCTCAGCCTTCGCCCGGCTCGCTTCCAGCTGGACCGACGCCAAGTCAGTACCGCTGGCCATCGAGGTGGGGACCAGGCGAACGAGCAACTCCCCCTTCTTCACGGACTGGCCCAGGAAGGGCACTCGTTCTCCGACAGGAATGCGGCCTGCGACGGGTGCGGCGAGCTCTGCGGCCTGCCCCGCAACGGCCTTGAGCTCTCCGGTGGCCCGGACGCCGCCTTGAAGGACGCGCGACTCGACGGCGCCAGTGGCGTAGTCCGTCTTCCACTGTTGCTCCTTGAGGAAGGGGACCGCTTTCTCACCAGCAGGTTCGGGCTGCGTGGCCGCGATGGCTGCCGCGACGTTTGCGTGAACGGTGACGTTGCCGACCGCAACGGTCCCCGCGACCTGCGGACCCTCGAGCGTGAGCGTGAGCGTCGCTTCGCCCGCCTTGGTCGCTGCCACCACCGGCTTGAAGATGCCGTCCCGAAGCAGCGTTTCCGCGACGAACCTTTCTTCGCTGCCGTCGGTGTACTTCAGCACGGCCGTCACCTTGCCGGTCTTCACAACCCGAAAGCCGTTGGGGTCCCGGGCGTCGGTGAAGTGCGCGACCAGCGGCGACGGCTGCCCGACGACAAAGGCCGGGTACTCCATGAACAGCTCCAGTCCCCCTTGGTACTTGGTGACGGTGAGCCCCGGGACCTCAGGTGCTTTTGCAGCTCCAGCCTTGCCTTTCTCGTGGCCCCCTTCACCCGAGTGACTGTGCTCGGGGCACGCGGAGAGTACGACCACGCCAAAGACCCAGACAAGGCGATTCATGGTGCGCTGCTCCCGAGGTCGGGTGTGTCGTAGATGCCCGAGATGAAGAGGAGGTCGAACCTGGCGAGGTCGACGTCGAGCGTGAGGGTGACGTCGCGCAGGGCGGCCTCGCGTGCGGTGCGCTCCGCGTCCATCAGCACGAGCACCTCGGCGCTTCCACCTCGGTACGCAGCCTTGGCGATGGTTCGAAGCTCCAGCGAAGGGGCTACCACGTCGGCACGGTGCCGCTCGAGCCGCTCCGTGCGTGCTCTCACCGCTTGATGGGCGGCGACCAGGTCGATCTGTGCGGCGTGGAGCAGCTGGGCCCGGCGCGTTTCGGCGAGCATTCGTCGAGCCTCAGCACGAGCCGATGGACCTTGTCCGTGTTCAAAGATCGGCAACGGTACTGTCACGCCTGCGATGAACCCGACAGCTCCTCCCGGTCGTGCACCCTCGAGAACGATGGCCCCAGCGGTGAGGCTCGGCTCGGGTAGCCAGCTGCGGCCAGCGGCGCGTCGGCTGGCATCGGCGGCGCGAACCTCAGCTGCAAGCGCCGTTGCGTCAGAGCGGTGGGACTCGAGCCCTGCCAACAGCGCGTTGATTTCCGGAATCTGCGCCGGTGCTGGCCAGGCCGGGGAGAACTGAGGCAGCTCCGTCGTGCCCGGCTCGAGCAGACGTAGCGCAGTTGCTCGCGTTCGCAGCTCGTCGAGCTTGACGGCGCGCAGCTCGTCCTCCACCACCGCGCGCTCGAGTGTCACGCGTGTGCGGTCGTAGCCCGCGCTGGCCCCCGCCTTCTCCCGCACCTCGACGATGGCGGTCAGCGACGTCAGCGCCTTCAGAGACTCTTCAAGAAGCCCCCGACGTTGCGCGGTAGCCCGCACAGAGGCGTACGCCATGCTCGCGTCTCGCCTCAGTTCTGCGCGGGCTCGTGTCTTTCGGGCTTCTGCTGCTTCGACGCCGAGCGAAGCCGAATTTGCCTCGAGTCCTAGCCGGCCGGACAAGACGAGCGGGATCGAGGCCGCGATGGTGTGCACCCCACCCACGACGTTGTCCTCGGTGGGGTTGGGGGCCCGCTCCCACGTCACTGATGGGTTGGGCCACGCCCCGACGCCAACGGCTTGTGCCCGGGCGAGCGCCGCGTCTGCCTCTGCCAGTCGGGCGTCGAGGCTCTTCGACAGCACCCGCTCGACGTATTGGTCTTCGGTGAGTGGCGGCTGCGCCCAAGCCGCAACGCTCAGCAGCAGCGACAGACAGAAGCTACTAGCGCCAGTCGTAGGGCGGGTCGTGGGTCGTTGGAGTGCGCGCATCGGAACTCCGGACTCAGAAGAAGTGGTGAAGCGCCGTCTCCACCGCATGGTGAAGGTACGGCGACTGTGAGAGGGCGAGCGCCAGCGCTGAAGTGGTGAACGCGCCGCCGAGGAGAAGAGAGCGGGCGGTTGCGCGGGTGAACGCCCGCTGCTCGAGTAGTCGATGGACGCGGCGTTCGAGCAGGTCCTCACCGAACGCCGGTGCGAGCGCTCCCATTGAAGGGGCGCTCTGTCGAAGCGCCACGACCTTGACCAGCGCCGAGGCGACCAAGGGCGCATCGCCCACGGCACACGCCGCCTCTACGTCACAGGCCTCCTCTGAAGCCTCGTGAAATGGACTGGAAAGCATGCGGCCGAGAATGGGCGGCACGAAGAGGCCGGAAATCGATAGCAGCAGCAGGGCCGCCGGGTCTCGGCGTCGCAGATGCGCCGCTTCGTGGGCCAGCGCTGCGCGCACTTCGTCTGGTGTCATCGACTTTGCCAACTCAGTCGAGAGCAAGACGCGAGGGCTGAAGATACCGAGCGCGTGGCAGAGCACCGGAGAACCCGGAACCATCACGAGAGGGAAGTCGCCGCCGCTTTGGGTGCCCAGTTGCTCCAGGGCGCGGATACGTGAGTTTGAATTGAGTACCTGCCACACGAGGGCCGATGCTCGAAAGGCGAACATCGCCAAGGAGAACGCGCCCAAAGTGGCGAGGACCGGGCGCAATCCAGCCGAGTGCACGATGCACAGGTGCATGTGGTGCGAGTGGGTCGTGCAGTGGTCCGACGCGAGGCCCACCGCGCTGGCCAACGAAGGCGCCGCCGCTGCCACGACCGTGGCGATGGCCAAGGCTGCCGGGGCCGTGGCCAGCGTGAAAGCGAAATCCGCACGCCGTGCTGGGGCGAGCTTCTGCAGCAGCGGCTTGCCAAAGAACAGAACTCCGAGGGCGACAAGCGCGGCCGTCGAGCCGATGAAGGCTGCGGTGGCGGCGCACTCAAGAATGAACGCGAGAACGGAGATCACTTTCGACCCGTTCGGCGGTTCTCGATGAGCTGTCGGAGGCGGTCCAACAGGGACTCATCGACGCGAGCGGCGGCATCGACGAAAGCCGCGAGCGCTGTCTCTCCATGCGCCTTGAGAATGCCAGCGGCCAGCCCGTCAGCGACCGCTTTCTCGAACGAGGTCTTGCTCAGCGCGGGCTCGTACCTCCATGCGAGCCCGTCCTTCTCCCGGTCGAGCAGACCTTTGCGGTGAAGCCGATCAACCGTGGTCATGATCGTCGTGTACGCGCGTTCTCTGCGGCCGTGCATGCGGTCGCAAACCTCGCGTGCGGTCGCCGGGGAGTGGGCCCAGATGATCTCCATCACCGCCTGCTCGAGCTCGCCCAGCGGCTGGAAGGTTGGCTTGGCCTGCATTGCTCACTGTCTAGTGGGCGCACTTACTATGGTCAATAGTAGTAGAGCCGTGTAGCACCCTGTCTCGGACCGACGAGGGCTGAAAAGCCCGACTTCGAAGGACCGCGTGGCGTCGCGTTGCTTGCACGAGTGCGCAGACAACTGCACACGGCTGCAGCTTGCGGGGCCTCCCTGCTGGAGTTTCGACTCGGCACGATGATTGAAGAAGGCTGCGGCACCGGCCACTTCGCCGCATCTCTGGAGTCACGATGTCAACGCGGCACAACAGGCGGTTGCTCCCCTCACCGACGATGCTCGCGGCACCGCTGCTCGCTGCCGTGCTCCTGACCGGCTGCTTTCTCACTAGGGCGCACCGGAACACGAATGAGCTGGAAACGATCGCGACGTTGAAGGGGTCGGTGAACTCTCCAAGCAGTAAGGCGTTATGGGTTGTCCTGTTCCTGAAGGTGGACGGGCGGTGGGCGCAGTTCAGCCACAGGCTCTTCTACCGACCGGGCATGTTCGAGTTCTCGTGTGTCGCGGGCCGCTACCTGCTCTTTGCGTTCGAGGATCAGAACGAAGACCAGATTTGGCAACCCACCGAACCCGCTGCGCGCTTTGGTTCGTCTGACGGCGTTGCGGTTGCCAGTGGCGAGACGTTGGACGCCATCGACGTGACATTGGGCACCTTTCGCGAGGAGCTGGGCTTCGAGGTTTCCCTGACGAAGAGTGAGACAGTAGCGAAAGAGCTGGTGAACGTGCACCGCGGCGACACCGCGAGCATTGCCGATGCTCGGTTCTCGGCTGCGGCGGGTGATCTGGGCCTGTGGCAACCAGTTGACTTCGCGTTGAAGTGGGGCGTCGGTGTGTCCTTCCTCGAAGCGTATGATCCCAGCAAGATCCCGGTTCTCTTCGTGCATGGAGCAGGGGGCACTCCCCG
>JANOHG010000156.1:0-4976 GCA_031406375.1 Archangiaceae bacterium
AGGTGGTCATCAAGATCGGCCGAAGTCGATCGACGTTGCCGCGAATGATCGCCTCGGCACGCGGCATTCCCGCTTCGCGCAATTTATTGGTGTGATCAATCTGGAGAATGGCGTTCTTCTTCACCACTCCAAAGAGGACGAAGATCCCAAGGAAGCTGTAGAGGTCGAGCGCCTGGTCGAAGAGGATCACCGACGCGATCGCGAACGGCAGCGTCAGCGGCAGTGAAATGAGAATCGTGATCGGATGCAGCCACGACTCGAACTGCGCGGCGAGGATCAAGTACATGAAGAGCAGCGAGGCGAGCAGCCCGAAAATGAAGCTGAGCCCGGTCTCGCGCATCAGCTTGGTCTGCCCCTGCGGCTTGATCGCGAACCCCTTGGGGAAATTCTCGTCGATCAGCACCTGCTTCACCGCGTCGCCCAGCTCTCCTTCGCTGACACCAGGCGCGCCGTTCAACATGAACGTCACCTGTCGCTCGCGCTGATAGCGCTGGATGTTGCTCGGCCCTTCCGACGGCGTGACCTTCACCACCTCAGAAAGCGACACCATTCCCACCTTCCTCGATGGCACCGTGATCAGCTGCAGCTGGTCTTCGCTGGTGCGGAAGTCGGGGTTCGCGCGAAGCCGAATGTCGTACTGCTCGCCGTGCTCCGCGTAGCTCGACACTTTTTGCCCGCCGACGAGCAGCTGAAGCGCCGAGGCCACGTCGACCACCTGCACACCCAAATCTGCCGCTCTCGCGCGATCAACGAACACGCTCAGCTCAGGCTTGCCGACGATCAACGAAGAGTCGACATCGACCGCTCCGGGAATCTTCCGGATCTTCTCGAGCACCCGGTTGTTCGCTCGGTTCAGCACTTCGAGATCGGGGCCCGACAGGATGTACTGAATGCGCGCCGTCGCCTGCCCACCGCCGAACTCGTTGACGTCCGCAACCGAGACGCGCAGGTCCTTGGGCAGCGTCGGTAGGATCTTCTGACGTACGACGTCCTTGAGTGCGTTCTGCGAGACCACGCGCTGATCGGGTGGCACCAGCTTCACGTAGATGCGCGCGAGATTCGCAGTGCGCTGCTCGTCGTCGCCCACGGTGACCAGCGTCGCGGTCACTTCGGGCAGCTGGCGGATGATCCGCGCGACGCGCTCGCCCACCAGCTCGGTCGCAGGCACGCTGCGCCCTTCAGGCAACCTCACCACCACTTCGAACTGCGCGCGATCGTCGACGGGCAAGAAGCCCTTGCGCGCTTTCTGCGCCAGCGGCACCACCGACGCCATCGCAAGCACGCAAGCGATCACCACCACCCAGCGGTGGGCCATCGCGAACTGAAGCGCCCGCGTGTACACGCGCTCGAGTGGGCGATACCCGTAATCGACCACCCGCTCGAGCAGCGGCTTCTTATGCACGCCGGGCAACTTCTTCTTCAACCAGCGCGAGGCGAGCATCGGGGTCAACGTGAAGCTGACGAACAGCGAGACGGCGATCGCGAACGACATCGTGATTCCGAAGCTTGAAAGGAATCGCCCTGGAATGCCGGCGATGAATGCGATTGGCAAGAAGACGGCGATCAAGCTCAGCGTCGTCGCGAGCACCGCGAGGCCGATTTCCTTGGTGCCGACGATCGCGGCTTCCTTCGGGTCCATGCCCTTCTCTTCAATCTGCTTGAAGATGTTCTCGAGCACGACGATCGCGTCGTCGATCACGATCCCCACCGCCAGCGCCAACGCCAACAGCGTGATGGTGTTCAGGGTGTAGCCCTTGATGTACATCAGCGCGAAGGTGCCGATGATCGACGTCGGAATCGCGACCGCTGCGATGACCGTGCTTCGAACGTTGCCGAGGAAAATGAGCACGATGAAGGCCGCGAAAATCGCACCCAGCACCAGGTGTTCGTTCACCGCTTCGGTACCGGTGCGAACCACCGCCGACCCGTCGCGCTGAATCTGAATGTCGTAGTCCCCAGGAAGGTCCTTCTTGATTTCCTCGAGCCTCGCCTTCACCGCATCGACGACCTGCAAGGTGTTGGTGCCTGACTGCTTGCGCAGCGACAGCAGCACCGTGCGCTCTCCATTCCACATCGCCGACGTCTCAACGTCCTCGACACCGTCCTCGATGGTCGCGACCTCATCGAGGCGAATCGCCCGCCCATTCTGCTCGCGCACCACGATCGACCGCAGCGCCTCAACCGACTCGACCCGGCCATTGACCCGCACGGTCAGGTAGTCGCGACTGGTATCGACACGCCCACCGGGCAGGGTGACGTTCTGCGAGTCGATCGCCCGTGCCACTTCCGAGGCTGGCAAGCCGAGTGCCCGCAGCTTCACCGGGTCGACCGCGACGTTTATCTGCCGCTGGCGCCCCCCGATGATCCGCACCTGCCCGACTCCACTTACCGATTCGAGCCGGCGGCGCACCACGCGATCGGCGATGTCGGTGATCTCTCGCGTCTTTTTGTCTTTTGCGTTCAGCGCCAGATAGAGCACCGGCTGCGCATCGGGGTCGAGCTTCTGGACAATCGGAGGATCAATTCCCCTGGGCAGCTCGCTGAGCAGAGTGTTGATCTTCTGCTGCACTTCTTGAGCTGCGACGTTGACGTCCTTCTCGAGCAGGAAGGTGACCACCACCTGCGAGACGCCTTCGGAAGAGATCGACCGCAGTTCGTCGATGCCGCTGATCGTGTTCACCGCGCCTTCGACCTTGTCGGAAATCTCGGTCTCGACGTCGGCAGGTGACGCGCCTGGAAGCCGCGTAATCACCACCACCACGGGGAAGTCGATCTTCGGAAACTGGTCAACGCCGAGCTTGGTGTAGAAAACACTGCCGACGACGAGGATCACCAAGCTGAGCACGGTCGCAAAGACCGGGCGCTTCACGCACAATTCAGCGAGCCATTGCATGGTCTGGGCTCCTGGTTACTGAATCGACGAGCCGTCGCGCAGGCCCGGTGGTGGATTGAGAATCACTTCGTCCTTGTCGGTCAGCGGCTCGAGCACCGCGATGCGACCGTCTTTCTGAACGCCCGTTCGCACCACCAACTCGAACGCGTGGCCGTCGCGGGCGAGGAACATTCGCCGCACGGTGCCATCGGATTTTATCGCGTCGAAAGGAACCGTCGGATGCTCTTCCTCGCCAATCAGCAACAAGACGGTGGCGAACATTCCTGGTCGCAGCGCTCCATCGGCGTTCGGGGCCATTGCCTCGATGATCAAATCACGGGTGTTGGCTCGCAGCGCAGGGCTGATGTGCCGAACCGTCGCGGGAAACGTGCGATCCCACGCAGAGACGCGGACATCCAGACTCTGGCCTACCTTGATCAGCCCCACCGCTTGCTCGGGCACGCTGATGCTCACCCGCGCGGGGCTGATCGAAAAGACGCTGGCGACCTTGGTTGCGGGGCTCACGTACTCGCCGACGTTCACATAGCGCTCGCCGACGATTCCTTCGATCGGCGCGCGAATGACGGTGTCACCTGCGAGCTTGCCCGCCAGGTTCGCGTTGGCGCGCGCGGCATTCGCCACAAACAGCTGCGAGCTGCATTGGCTCTTCAGCCGGTCGTGCTCGCTCTTCGAGATGGCACCTTGAGAGAACAGCGTGTCGGCTCGGGCGCACTCTTGCGTCGCGAGTTCGACCTGGGTCTGGGCGGCCTGTGACTGTGCGTTTGCGGCCTCGGCGGAAAACCCGGCCGCCTTCGAGTCGACCACCGCGAGAATGTCGCCCAGCTTCACCGGCTTGCCGCGTTCAACATAGGTCGCGGTGATTCGACCCGAGACGTTCGCCGCAACCTCCGACTGGCGATCTGCCGACACACTGCCGGTGAGCGTCAGGAATCGCGGCATCAGCTCATGCCCGACCGCCTGCGTCTGGACTTTGACCGCGGGGGCGCTCACCGCTTCTTTGTTCGACAATGCGGATGGCGGCATGGGCTTCTTGCACCCCGCGAGGAAGACGACGGCCGCGACACAGATGAATCGGATCATTTTTGTTTGGGCTTGCGGTTGTTGTCGGGCGAAAGGGCCCGGCTGAAAAGCTCTGCCAATTGCCGGCAGTATTCCCGTTGAGCGCGCGCCGACCACGGGGTGCGGGTGAGGTGCGCCGTCACTGCTCGGGTAGTGATCGCGCCTACCAGTGCGGTCGCAGCGGTCTCGATTGCCGACCCATCAGCGAGCCCTTTTTCGCTCAACTGGCCCAACCACCGCGCAGTCGCTCGCAGCGCGCGGACCTGTGGCGGCACCTGATGCGGAGGGAAGAGTTCGCTCAAAGGAATTCCGCTCTCGCGCAGCGCGAACATGCACGGCATCGCTTCGCTGAACGCCTCTGAGAAACTGCGGATCACCTCTTCGAGCTGTACCTTCAGCGGGCGCTCATCCGGCCCTTGCGCCAGATGCCTGAGCCAGGCGTTGTCTTCGGGCGGCTTCAGCGCAGCGATCATCAACGCGCGACGGGTGCCGAAGCGCTTGATCAACGCCGGAGCGGTGACGTTCAACTGCTCGGCCACCACATCCAAAGACACCGCTGGTCCGTGCTGAAGCACGCAGCTGCGCATCGTGCGAAGAATCTGTTCATCGGTGATTTGACGGGGGCGAGCCATGGCGTGCGGTTCGTTAGTATCGAGTGAATAACTATCGCGCAACCCAAACTGCACATTGAAGGTGCGCGCGCAGATGGCGCGCGTTAACTCAGCGATTCATCGAGGGAAGTGACCATGACAACGGCATTAATCACCGGAGCCTCTGCAGGAATTGGGTTGGAATATGCGCGGCTTTTCGCTGCCGATAAACACGACCTCGTGCTGGTCGCGCGGCGAAAGGATCGCCTCGAGACGCTGGCAACCCAGTTGTCGACCGCCCATGGGGTCAAGGTGCAGGTGGTGTGCGCTGACCTAATGGATCCGCGCGCTCCGCAGACGATCATCGAGCAGGTAGAGAAGATGGGTCTTCAGATCGACACCCTCGTCAACAACGCCGGCTTTGGAAGCAACGG
>JANOHG010000160.1:0-5055 GCA_031406375.1 Archangiaceae bacterium
AGGTGGTCAGGGCCCTTGATGAGGAAATCGGAATCGAGCGCGAAAACCACCTTCGCTGTTTCCAAGGTGTAGTGAACGCGCGCACCGGCTCCGAACGCGAGCTGCGCACCTGTCTGAGCGGCATCGGCTGCAAGCGGATCCCAACGGTAAACCTTCGCGTCGGTCAGCTTCGCCTGCGCGCTCTTCAACAGCCGTTCGAACGTCGGCCCGCCGTCTTCTTCGAGCAAGAAAGCGAGGCCTTTTCCGGTCGGCAGCTTCTCGAAGTGCGCAGTCGCGAACGCGTCGAACGCTTCCCAGGTGCTCGGCTTCCCTGCGTTGTGAGGGATGCGCGCGCGATCGGGATCATAAAGGCTCAACACTTCAGCCTGCGCCCAGATGTCGCTGCCGCCCAATGAAGACGGATGCAGCGGGTTGCCCTCAATCTTCGTCGGTCGGCCTTCGTTGGCCTCGACGACAACACCCAATGCCCCTTCCGAGCGGTTGATGACGGTGGCGTAGTTCATCCGCACGCCGGGAATCACCGACTCGGGCATCTTCGTATAGGGAAGAATCTCGTCTTCGGGCCGGCGGATACAGGCCATGCCGCCCAGCGCCACCGAAGCGCCGGCGATCTTCAACACGTCGCGGCGGTTGAACCCGTCGCTCTGCACGGCGGGGCTTTCGAACTCAGCCGGGCTGACTTCGCTCAAATCCTTCTGTTTGTGCTCCAACGATCGCCAATGCGTCGGTGGCACAGACATCTGCTCGCGCAGTGCGGCGTAGGGGTCTTTCTTCACGGCTCAGCCCTCACTGGAGTCGTTGCGTTGCAACTTCCCCGTGCCACTCGGTGGCCACGTTCATCGTTCGAAGTCTTCATGGTGTCCTCACCGGTGACAGCCGGTGCATCCTGAGGTCGCGTAGGTCTTGTGGGTGCCATCTGCCGCAGCGACGCGCACGCTGGACAAGTCACCGGGTGGGTTGAGGTTCGCCGCAATGGTTGCCGCTTTGTCGCGCCAGGCGAGGTCGGGGGTCCAACCCATCTTGGTAATCGCTTCCACCGGGCGGAGGTTCGGCGCCGGGTCGCTGTGACACTCGAGGCACCACGACATCGACAACGGCTGCACCTGCTTGACGACTTCCATCGTGTCGATGCGCCCATGGCACGTCTCGCAGCCAATCGCGGCGCGCGTCCCGGCAGTGCCGAAGCCCATATGCGCGCTGTGGTCGAAGTAGGCGAAGTCGGGAACCTTGTGAATCCGCTTCCACGGCACCGGAATGCCCGTCGTCCAGCTCTGGCGCAACGGCTCAAGCAGCGGCGAATCCTTCTTCACCTGCGCGTGGCAATTCATACAGGTCTGTGTCGGTGGCACACCTGCATGGGGCCCGCGCTCGACGTAGGCATGGCAGTACCGACAATCCATCTGCATGTCGCCCGCGTGCTGCTTGTGGCTGTACGCGATCGGCTGCTTCGGCATGTAGCCAACGTCGGTGTGGTATGGCGAGCCCCAGTAGTAGACGCCGAAAACGCCAGAGGCGCCCAGGACCAACGTCGCGATGAAAATGTAGCGCGGTGTTTCGTTCGACCACCGCGGGAAAATCTGGGCCATTGCGAAGACCTCGTTGTGCGGCGGCGGTGCGTACCGAAGCTTCACGCCTGCGACAAGATTTATTCTCGGGGAATGCGTGATCCGCACCTGTTGCGTTGCGCCTGTAACTACTGGAGCTAATTCGTCAAATCAGACCGCGTGCGTAGGCGTACCCAAACGTCAGCGTCTCAACTCACGAAGCACGCGAACGTTTTTGAGAAATCGCAACCTCGCCGTGGCTTTCAGGGAGTCGGCCCGTGCCGGGCAAGCAGGCGCGCAGCGTTGATGGCGTTTCCACGTCCGAGGTCGTCATCGCGCCAAAAGCCACGCAGCGCACCGTTCTGATCCACCACCGCCATGGTTCGAATCGAAGTCCACTCAGCGAGCGTCGAGCCCGCATCGACGCGGGCAAACTCTGCGTAGGCTGGCTGAAACTGCTTCATCGCGAGTGCCTCGAACGCAGTCGGTGAGCCCGTCACGACGAACCAGCGATCCGACCCCGCGGGGCCGCGTTCGCCGGGCGCGATGAACGAGACCAGCGCGATCTTGTCACCCAGGTCCTCAACGTGGCGAAGGATGGTGCTGAACTCGGCGCGGCCCACCGGGTCGGCAGCGAAGCTGCCAATCCACACTTTGCCTTTCAGCTGCTCGGCACCCAACGTTCCACCATCAGCCAGCTCGAGCCGCCAGCTGCCCAGCGAAGGTCCAGGGGGAGGCGCCTTCAGGAACCGCCGCTGCATGAAGGGCAACACGGTAAGAAAGAACGCGCCGATGACAAAGGCGATCACGAACGGGTTTCGCCACAACGGCACCGTCGCCGGCGGCTCGGGCGTCGGCTCGTTCACTGCGAAGGGGGCGTGCCCGCCTGGCGATCCGCACGGCGAACGCGATAGGCGATGAAGCCGACCACGCTGCCCATCATCACCAACGGCAGCAGCGACATCACCATCGTCATCACCTGATAGGTGCCTTTGGTGTCCGTCTCGGCCCCGCAGACAGGACACGCGAACGCTGTCGCGGCGACCAGCAGCACCGACAGGAACGCGACCGCGCGCGCGAACATCAGAAATAGACCCGCGCGTAAATGACTGGCCACATGCCGACCACGAAATACCAGAACGCTTGCGTCGTGTAGAACGCGTTGGGCTTCAGCGTGCCCGCGCGCAACTTTATCAACGCCCAGCCAAGAAACCCGATCGCGACCACGGCGTGTGCCCCATGGGTTCCGATGACCAGATAGAAAAACGAACCCAACGTGCTCGAGGTCATCGTCAAGCCCTGCCCGAGCAGGGTGAGCCACTCGATTCCCTGCAGCACGACGAAGCTGAGCCCGAGCGCCAGAGCGAGGGTGAGCGCGAGCGTTCCACCCTTCGACTTCTGGTAGCTGCGGTGCGCGAAGTACAACGCGACTCCGCTGAGTAAGAGCGCGGCGGTGTTGAGGGCCGTCGCCAAAGCGGGAAGTGTCGGCTGGCCCGGAGGCGGCCAGGACACCGGCATATTCGACGCGCGCACGATGGTGAATGCGCTCAGCATTCCCGCGAAGAACATGATTTCAGCGGTGACGAAAATCAGCATCCCCATCACGCCGTTGGGCAAGACAGGCATTCGCCGAACGAACCGGTGCGGCTCTGATGGAATCGTGCCGTCCATCGCTCAGTGCTTTAAGGAAGGAACCGCGTGCGCGTCACCATGGGCGCCAGGGTGCAGCAACATGCCGCGCTTCACCGATTCTTTCGCCGCGGTGTTTTCCCAACGGGCGCCTTCGTGCTTCATCACATCCGGAGACATCGCCCCCACCATCAGCGCCATCAGCGCCAACATCGTGCCCAACATGTAGGGAATCAGCTTCTTCTCGAGATTGAGGTGCATGAACCGCGTCGCCACCAGGTACGCCTTCACAAAGGCGATTCCAAACGCGGTGACCATCGTCACCACCCGAATCTCGAGCATCGGGCCGAGCACGCTCACCACCAACAACCCGCAGAGGATCGCCCAAATCTTCACGTAGTTGGTGTGCGGATGCGCCCCATGGGGTGCTGCGCCGTGGGGCTGCTCGGAGTGCGATTGATCAGACATGGGTCAGCCTCACTTCGCAATGTAGAGAAGCGGGAAGAGAAAAATCCAGACGAGGTCGACGAAGTGCCAGTAGATGCCGATGTTCTCGACGCGCTGCAGCTCTTTGTTCTTCTTCGCGTCGGCCGCGACGAACAGCATGATTACCATGCCTGCGATGACGTGGAGCCCGTGCAGCCCGGCAGCTGTGTAATAGAACGACCAGAAGGTGTTCGAGGTAATCGTCATCCCGTGCTTGATCTCGTACGACCACTCGAACGACTTCACGATCAGGAAGATCAAACCGCCCAAACAGGTGAGGTAGAGGAAATTCGCCGCCTTCTTTCCTTCTCCTCTTTCCGCCGCCTGATGTCCGAGCACCGCTGAAAGACTCGAAGTCAGCAGCACCAGAGTGTTGAACGCACCTGCCCAGGTGTTGGTGTTGCTCGCTTGGTTCGCCCAGTCGGGGTGACCCAGTCGGTGCATCACGTAGCCACCCAGCAGTCCTCCGAAGATGACGATTTCAGAAGCAATCACCCACCACACAGCCAATCGGCCGGTGGGCACTCCGGTCATGCTGCGCGTCGTAGCGATAGGTCGGATCATGATCAGCTCGGAAGGTGCTGCGGCCAATGGTCGTCTTCACGGTCCGGAACGCTGTACTCGTACGGCCCACGATACACATTGGGCAGCACCGGGAAGTTGCCGTGCGGCGGCGGCGAGGCAGCGTGCCATTCGAGCGTGTTCGCCTTCCACGGATTGGGCCCAACCTTTGGACCTTTGAACATCGAGTAGAAGTAATTCACGAGGAAGATGACCTGGAAAGCGAGCATCGCCACCAGCGACAACGTTGCCAGAATTCGCAGGTCCTGCATTCCTGACTTCATCAGGTCGGGGAAGTGCGTGTAATCAAAGATTCGCCGGTGATCGCCCCGCGCACCGGTGATGAACAAGGGAATGAAGATGAAGTTGAAGCAAACCACGGTTCCCCAGAAGTGAACCTTGCCCCACGTCTCGTTCATCGCTTTGCCGAACATCTTCGGGAACCAGTACGTCACTCCCGCGAACACCGCGATGATCGCGATCGGCACGAAGGTGTAGTGGAAGTGCGCCAGCACGAAATACGTATCGTGGAAGTAGATGTCGGCCGCTGACGCGCCGAGGAAAATGCCGGTCACGCCACCGATGAGAAACTCGGAGATGAACGCCAGCGCCCACAGCATCGGCACGGTGAGGCGAATCGAGCCGCCGTACAAGGTCGCGATGTAGACGAACATCATCTCGGCCACCGGAATCGAAATCAGCAGCGTCGTCACGCCGAAGATGTTCGCCATTCGAGGGTCGATGCCGGCGATGAACTGGTGATGGGCCCAGACGAAGAAGCTGAGAACGCCGGTGCCGAGCGCGGTGTAGAGCACCGTCTTGTAGGCGAAGAGCT
>JANOHG010000192.1:0-8870 GCA_031406375.1 Archangiaceae bacterium
CCCACGAGAAGATCCGCGAGCACCTCTGACGGCGGCGTTCCCTTCTTGAGGAGGCCCGAAACCAGGACGTTGGTGTCGATGACCGCCCTCACTTCCGGGCCTGCTTCTGACGCCTCCGAGGTGCCTTCCGAGCCTCAGCGACCTCCGCGTCGATCTCCTCGTCGGTGAGCTTGGCGGCGCCAGTTCGGGCTGCCCCTTCCTGGATGTCGGCCACTGCTTGAGACGCACGTCGGCGACGGGCCTCGCGCTGCTCGTCCAAAACCTTGAGCCGGTCCAGGTCCGCGATGGGGATGACCGCGACCTGGGCCTTGCCGTTCCGGGAGATCACGACTCGCTCGCCCCCGTAGGCGACCCGGCTGATGACCTCTGAGATCTGGCTCCTGACCTCGCTGGCTGGAATCTCGGTGGGCTCTGCCATGACGTTCTACCTCTCACGCAATAGTAGCGATGCAAGTCACTTTGTACAACTTGACGTGATTGATCACCTTCACCAATCATTTCGGTCGGTTCGGCACGGAACTTGGCTCGGAGCCGGCACCTCCGTCATCGTCTGCCAGTCGCTTGTCGACGCGCGCACGGTCTGGTGCGCCGGCTACCGGAACGTTACGGCTGTCCTGGCCTTCAGGCGCCCATCGACGAGCAGGCTGCCACCTTCAAGGCGAAGGTGTCGAGAAGGCGCTGAACCGCCTTCCGACGTGACGCCACCGTTCTGCGCGAAGTACCAGCTGTGGGCCGAGCACCTCGGCGTCACGATGCGTTCGTCCGTGTTTCACCAACCGTGGAACATCTGAAATCATCGCATTTGGCTACTTACCAACTTGCGAAGTACTAAAGCGGGTTCCGTGTACCCCACCCGCTACCAACTGCAGGCGCTGACCGCTCACGTGGTGGCCGCTCTCGAGCGCCGCCGCGAAGGGTTCCCCGATTGGAACGCAGGGGTCGAAGCCCGACTCACCGACGAAGCGAAGACCGCCCTCGCCGAGGCGGGGCGACAGTTCGCCGAAGTCGCTGACGACAAGCCGTATTGGCTGCAGCTCGAGCGCACGGTGCTGACTGCCGCGCTGCCCCGGTATTTCCAGATTGCCAAGGAACAGCACCAGCACGAGAAGAACAAATATGGGCTCTGGCGCGGAGGAGACCTCGTTTCCCGCGCGGCGTACGCGGCGATCGGGCTGGTGATCGCAGCGATCGTCCTTCGCACCGCTCTTCCCGATTGGCTCGAGCCGCTGCCGATCGCCTTTTTCATCGGCGGGCCACTGTTGCCGGATCTTCAGATCTGGTTCGCGAAACGAAAGTACGCCGCGAAGTTGCGCGCGCTGGTAGACGACATGCGCGACGAGGCCAGCGCGCGCGCGCAGTACCGGTCGTTGACAGAAGAAGCGCCCGCTGCAATCGACGACGACGCCGCACCCCAAAGCAGTCGAGTGAAGAACGATTTACCGAAGACGAAGGGAGACAGCTGATGCGTGAAGGTTCGAAGGCCCAACATTTCATTCTGCGAAGGGGCCGACTCATTTGGCCACTTGCTGCCCTGCTGATTCTCGGGCTGTTCGGCTACGGCAGCTGCACGGTGTACGTGCAGCCGGGGCAGTACGGCGTCAAGCAGGTGATCCTCGGCACCGGGCAAGGCATGCAGCCCACCGTCTATCCCCCCGGCCTTCACTTCATGGCCCCCGGCGTCGAACGGATGCACATCATGCCGGCCGAGCTGCAAGTCCTCGAGATGAGCGACGTGTCAGCCGGTGGCCACAAGCCGATGACCAACGTGCGTCAGGTGCCTGCAATCAAGATCCAGACGTCAGAGGGCTACACGGTGTCGGTCGACATCACGGTGCTGTACCGGATTGAAGACGCCTACAAGGTCATCACCCAGATCGGCCCGGGACGACTGTACGAAGACTCGGCGGTGATTCCCCGCTCGGAACAACAGCTGCGTCGCAAATTCGGCGAGCTCGACGCTGAGCAGTTCTATCAGGGCGACTTCCGCGAGAAGGCCGCGCTCGAGGCGCAGCGCCTGTTGACCGACGAGCTGTCACCCAAAGGCATCCACGTCACGCACGTGCTGGTGCGACAGTACCGGTACGACCAGCGCTACCAGGAAGCGATCGAGAGCCGAAAGATTCAGGACCAGACCGTCTTCAAGAACCGAGCAGAAGCGGCCGCCGCGCAAGAGGAAGCGAAGAAGAACACCATTGTTGCCGAAGGCGCCGCGCAGGTGATGACTGAGCTTGCGCGCGGTGAGGCCGAGGTGAAGAAGATTCAATCGGAAGCGGATCTCTACAAGCGCACCAAAGAAGCCGAAGGCAAGCTGAAGGTCGAGCTCGCCAAGGCGCAGGGCATCGAGCTCGAGAACAAGGCGCTTCGCGTCGGCGGCAGCGAAAACATGGTCGGACTCAAGATGGCCGAGACGTTGGGCGGGGTCGAGCTGCTCATTCTTCCCAGTGATGGTGAGTCGGGCACAAACCCGTTGGATCTCAATGCGATGCTCAAGCGGTTCGACGTGAGGGGGCAGTGATGAGGACGATCGCGTGGCTGGTGGTTGGTTCGTTGGGCCTCTCGTTGGGTGGCTGCTCGTGTCACTCGACCGGAGCGAACGAGGTGGGCGTGTTGACGCGCAAGGTCGCTCCAATCGGGAAGAAGGGCGTGCAGGAAGAGCCCTACCCGTCTGGCGGCACCTACTTCTTCCTCATCGGCACCACCGACTGGCACCGCTTCGAGACAAAGCTGCAGAACCTGCGAATGGTCAAAGAGAGCGCTGACGACGTCGAGTTCAAAACGGTAGATGGCAACGACATCTCAGTCGACATCACGGTCGCTTGGCGGGTGGATCCCGCGAAGGCTTCATTTCTTTTGATGAAGGTGGGCGAGTCGACGCAAGACATTCAGGATCGCGTCGTGCGGCCTGGTGCGCGAGCGTACGTGCGCGACGCGCTCAACAAGCTAAAGAGCGAAGAGTTCTACGAAGCAGACCGCCGATTCAAGGCAGCAGAGGAAGGGCGCGTGCTGTTGGCGGCGGCGCTGAATCCAGAAGGAGTCATCGTCGAGCAGGTGATTCTCGGAGAGCACCGCTTCAACCCCGAGTACGAGGCGGTGATTCGCGACAAGAAGCTCGCCGAGCAGAACGCTGAGAAACTGAAGTCTGAAGCGCTGGCGGCGGCGGAAGGCAGCAAGCGAAACTTCGAGGCGGCCAAGGGCCAGGTGGCGCAGCAGATCGCGCAGGTGGCCGGAACGCTTGCGCAGGCGAAGCTCGGCGCGGATGCTTCCTTGATTCAGTCGAGCAACGAAGCCGAAGCGATCTTGATTGAAGCCCGCGCCAACGCGCAGGCGATCGAGAAGCGCAACGCCGCGCTCGCGGGCGCAGGTGGAAAGACGATGGTGAAGCTCGCGATTGCCGAGGCGATGATCGGCAAGCGGATCATTCTCGTTCCGTCGAAGGGCGCGAACATTCAGACGCTCGACGTCAATCAGATCGTCAACAAGATGGCGGCCGACAAGGCAGTCATAAAGAAATAGCCGGGGCTCTGGAGCACTTCCTACAGGCGGCCCCGTGTTGCCTGACCTCGATCGCGGTTTCGTACGGTGCGGTGCCGACGCCGCGCGTGACCGCAATGTGCGGCAGCGCGATCCTTCCGGCGGGCTCCTTGCTCAAATTTCGGCCCACCGCCAGTGCTCGGCCGACCATCGAAGCGTCGGGGTCCCACGCAGCACTGGTCCCCAGAACAATTGAAGGGCCTGATTCGCACTTTCCAGCGTCGACCATCGCAGCTTGTGCTCAGCATGATACGCGGCCCACGCTCGCTTCCAACTACTCGGCGGTGGCTGCAGCTGAGGCGGCCATAGCGTTGCGCGCAGACCAAAGGTCTCCTTCGCGGCGCCGATGAGGACCTCGTGCGCCGACGAACCCAGCCGGGTGATGAGCGCGAGACCTCCCTTGAGTGCCCAACTGTCGGGAGGACTCACCGCGGCAAGGCGCGCAAGGAGGCGTTGATGGGCGCATTCCTTCCGAAGCCGGTCGAGGGCAACCCCCGTATCGAGGGCCTGTTTCTTGAGCCGGGCCTCGAGCGCGGCGCGAAGCGAACGGGCGTCGGCGTACTGCATCAGCGAAGTCCCTCAATCGCAGACAATGACACTGAGGCATGAGCCTGCGCGTATCGAGTCAACTTTCGCTGAGACGTGAACCCTCGTGCGATCGCTTCGGCGGCGAGCTCGTGCGCGACGGCCGGTTGCTGCCGTTCAATGTCCGCCAAGGTCCGTTCTGCAGAAGTGACAGGGACGCGCTCACGGGTGGTCCGTTCATGTGCTCCGAGAATGCCCGGATGAAGAACGACGCCTGGCCGACGGCCCCTGAATGAGCGGCGTGTCGTGATGTGAACTGAAGACGGCATCGCGTCTGCGAGCCCGTAGACGGCAAGTGCGGATTCGTGGCTTACGACGCAGTCGGGGCCAGCCCAAAGGCAGGCGACAATCATGTCTTCAAAGGGCTGCTCTGGGAACTGCGCCAACCGGTAGATGCCGTGTGCAACGCGAATGAGGCGCCGTCCCTTCTTGAGATGATGTTGCAGGTACTGTCGCTGCACGCCCTCAGCGCTCGCCTGCGCCGTGGTGAAGTACCCGCCCTGAGGTTCCGCCAAGGCGTAGAGCTGAGCGAGGACGTCCTGCATGAAAGTAATATAGCGTATGACTTTCGTGTCCGCCACCGCGGTCACCAGGGATGACTCTCACACCCAGGCTTTCGCCCTTCCGCTGAAATCCACATCAATCCTGGGATTGACGACGGCGAAGTGGGTTTTCGTCATTTGGACGGCCACACCCCCGTGGCGGAATTGGCCGGCCTGGCTCGATGCAAGCCTTAAAAACGCACCAGCTTCAGGCAGCGAGCGCGAACCGGAATACGTCCGTGTCCTCGATGCGGCGAATCTTCCCTTCATCCTCGAGCACCTCGAGATTCCCAAGCACTTCGGACAGCATCAAGTAGAGCCGGTTGTGATCGACGCGGGGAAACACCACCGAGACCAACTCATTCACGGTCGCCGGAGCTTCAGCGAGCTTCGCCAACAGCTTCTGTTGTCGCCGCAGGTAGAACGCGAACAAACCATCGAGCAGGGGGCGGTGATTCTTGAAGCACTCTCCGTGCCCGGGCAGCACACAATCGAGATCCATCGCGTGCACCACCATCGCGCTCTTCAGGTACGCCGAGAGCGCGCGGAACTTGTCGATGCCTTCTCCTCTGCTCAAGTCGAGCTGCGGGTTGGGCGAGACGCGTGCCAGCACGTGGTCATCGGCAAAGAGCAGCTTGTTCGCCGCGCTGTAGAGGCAGACCAGCCCTGGCGTGTGCCCCGGCATGTGCAGCACCTCGACCGACAGGTGCTTGAAGTCGAACCGCTGCCCGTGTGCCAGCGTCTTCACCCGCGCTGGTTCCACCTGCCGGGCATAGGGCTGAGTCCGCCCTGCCGCGTCGAGCATCAAATCCAGCGTCGCGCGCGAGACGCCCAGGCGCATGAAGTACGGGTACGCCTTTTCGAGCCTTCTGTTCCATCGGCCTTCGCCGCAGATTTTCTCGAGGTCGGCGGGGTGCACCCACACCGTCGACCCCGTTTCTTCCGAGATTTCCTGCGCGTTGCCGTAATGGTCGATGTGCCCGTGGCTGACGATGATGGTGCGAATCTTCGCGCGGTCGAGCCCGCGTTCCTCGAAGCCCTGCTTCAGCGCGGCCCGCCCAGCGTCGGTCGCGATGCCGCAGTCGAACAGCGTCAGCGTGTCGTCGGTGTTCTGAAGGACGTAGACATTGGCCGGCCCACCCGCTTCGAGAAACGGCACCGGCACCGGCACCCGATGCACGCCCAGGTCTTTGAGAAACGATTCGTCAACCGGAAGCGCCGCCTCGGGGGAAGCGTACAGAGTGCTCAACTACTTCGACGCCTTGATCCCCGTGCGCAGCTCGGGAAGGGCCTTGAAGAGATCCGCGACGAGCCCGTAGTCGGCGACTTGAAAAATCGGAGCCTCGGGATCCTTGTTGATCGCCACAATCACTTTGCTGCCCTTCATTCCCGCCAGGTGCTGGATCGCGCCGCTGATTCCCGCCGCAATATACAGCCCCGGAGCGACCACTTTCCCCGTCTGCCCCACCTGCAAGTCGTTGGGGACCCAACCCGCGTCGCAGACCGCGCGTGAAGCGCCGACCGCAGCGCCCAGCTCGTCGGCAAGCGCCTCGACTTCCTTGAAGTCGCCTTTGGTTCCACGACCGCCCGACACCACCACCTTCGCTTCGGTCAGCTCAGGCCGCGCGCTCTTCACTTCTTTGAAGTCGATGAACGTCGTCGGCGAGCTCACCGCAGAGGGCGAGAACGCTTTCAGTTCACCGGCCGTCGCTTTGGCAGCGGCGTCAAACTCGGTCGCGCGGATGGTGAAGCACTTCACCGGGCTCGAGAGCTTCACTTCGGCGATCACGCTTCCGGCCCACATCGGGCGGGTGAAAGTGACTTCAGCGCCTGCGCCGCCGAAGCCCATCACGTCGCTGGCCATCGCAGCCTTCAGCCGGGCAGCCGCGCGCGGCAACAGATCGCGCCCCATCGCCGTCGCGGCGGCGCCGACGTACTCGGCCTTGATTGACGTCACGAGCTCAGCGACAGCGGGTGCGAACGTCTCGGCAAGATAGTGCTCGAACTGAGGAGCGCTCGCGGTGTGAACGACCTTCACTCCGTATTCCTTCACGACGTTCGCAAGCACGCTCGCATCCTTCGCGAGCGCGACGGCATGCAGCTCGCCTCCGATTTTTTGAGCGAGCTGAGTTCCTGCGGCGAGCGCATGGAGCGTGGCTTTGCGAATGGAACCGTCAGGCTGAGCTTCGGCAACGATGAGGACGATGGGCATGGTGGGTTCCTTTCAGATTACTTTCGCTTCGGTCTTGAGCTTCTGCACCAGCGTCGCGACATCCGGAACCTTGATACCGGCCTTGCGCGGCGGAGGGCTCGACATCTTCGTAATCGACAACATTGGGGTCACGTCGACACCGAGCGCCGCGGGCGTCAGCTCTTCAATCGGCTTGCTCTTCGCCTTCATGATTCCTGGCAGCGAGGCGTAGCGCGGCTGATTGAGCCGCAGATCGGTGGTCACCACCGCGGGCAGCTTGCACTCGAGGGTGCTGAGGCCGCCGTCGACTTCGCGCACCACCCGAACCGATTTTCCGTCGGCGCTGACGGCGATTCCAGGCGCCTTGTTCTTCTCAGCCTCGGACTCGAACGACTCGACCTTCGACGCGAACGTCGCCTGACTCCAACCGAGCCATTCGGCCATGTATTGGCCCACCTGGTTCTGATCGTCATCGATGCTCTGCTTGCCGAGAATCGCCAGGTCGGGCTTCTCTTTCTCCGAGACCTTCTGCAGCAAACCGGCGATCGCCATCTGGTCCAGCGCGCCCGGGTGGTTGACCCAGACGGCGCGGGAAGCTCCCATCGCGAGCGCGTGCCGAAGCTGCTCGTGAACTTCCTTGCCACCGATGCTGACCACCACCACTTCGCCCGGGTGCTTCGCGACCAGTCGCAGCGCTTCTTCGACCGCGATCTCGTCGAATGGGTTGATTTTGTACTTCAACCCTTCGCCGACGATTCCGCTGCCGTCGGGCTTCACTTTAATCTTCGATTCCGGGTCTTCGACGCGCTTGGCAGTGACGAGAATCTTCATGGTGACCTCTGCTGGCTGGAAATTGACGCAGTGCGTCCGCTCGCGGTTGACATACAAATCAACGTAGGCGGAAGCAAGCGGGATCAGGTCTTCAACAGCTCGCGCGCCATCACGAGGCGTTGAACCTGGCTGGTGCCTTCGTAAATCTGAATCAGCTTAGCGTCGCGCATCAGCTTTTCGACGGGGTATTCCTTGCTGTAGCCGTAGCCGCCGAACACCTGCACTGCGTCGGTGGTGACGCGCATCGCGATGTCGGCCGCGAAGCACTTGCCGTAGCTGGAAACGAGCGTGTTGCGCTGCCCGACGTCGAGCATCCATGCGCTTTGGTAGGCGAGCAGCCGCGCGGCGTGGGTGTCCTTGGCCATGTCGGCGATCATGAATTGAATCGCCTGGAAGTCGGCGATGGGTTTGCCGAACTGCTGGCGGGTCTTCGCGTATTCAATCGAATGCTCGAGGGCTGCGCGGGCGATTCCGACGGCGAACATCGCGGTGAGAGGGCGGCTGTTGTCGAGCGTCGCCATCGCGATTGAGAAGCCTTCGCCTTCGGCGCCGATGCGGTTGGCGACGGGGACTTTGACGTCTTCGAAGGTGAGCGTGACGGTGTTCGAGGCGCGCTGCCCCATCTTGTTCTCGTGTTTGCCGACGGTGAGACCCTTGGGCTGGCCTTCGACGACCAGGCACATCAGGCCCTTGTGGCGCTTGGACTTTTCGGTGGTGCAGAACAGCGAGTATTGGTCGGCGTATTCGCCGTTGGTGATCCACTGCTTCTGGCCGTTGACGATGTAGTGATCGCCTTCGCGGCGCGCGGTGGTGGTGAGACCGGCGACGTCGCTGCCCGCGGCGGGCTCGGTGAGGCCGAAGCTGGCGAGCTTGAAGGATTCGGTGAACGGTTTGACGAACTTCTCGTGCTGCTCTTTGGTGCCCGAGAGGATGATCGGCAGCAAGGCGAGGTCGTTGGCGATCATCGAGGTCGCGACGCCGGCGCAGCCCCAGGCGAGCTCTTCGGCGACGAGCACTTGCGCGAAGTGCGAGAGGCCAGCGCCACCCAGCTCGGCGCTGATCGTCATGTTCATCAGGCCGAGCTCCCAGCCCTCCTTGATGATGTCTTTGGGAAAGGTAGAGGTCTCGTCGAAGTGGGCCGCCTTGGGGCGGACAATCTCGCGGGAAAACTTGCGCGCGGTGGCCTGAAA
>JANOHG010000196.1:0-2335 GCA_031406375.1 Archangiaceae bacterium
CGACGCCGACCGACGACTGAAAGGCTTTTTCGTGGATCAGGCCCGGCGTGCCGAACGGAGGAGGCTCCATGTTTTGGGCATCGGGCGGCTGGCTGTACATCCCGATCGAGCCTTTGATCTGCGTGCCGCCCCATGGTTCGAAGCGCGCATAGAGCCTCGGATCGAACGCGTGTCGAATCTGGCCGCGCGACAAATAAGCATGGCTCGCGCGAATCCCCGGAGTGACTGTCAACATCCCAAACTTCAGCTCGGCTTCGAGGAAGACGGCGCCATCGAAGGAACCCAGCAACCGATCGACCTTCTGCAACTCGGCCGCGGGCTCGGCGCCCGGAAATGCCGCGTAGTTGATGTTTCCGATGTTGGGCAGTTCTGCCGAACCAGTGACGTGATCGTAGAGAATGTCGGCGCCGCTGCGCAGCGTGAGGTGATCATTGATGTCGATGGTCAGATCTTCGCGCAAGCCGACCTCGTATTGATCGGCACGAATCTTCGCGATTCCAAAGTTTATCTGCCCCAGGTCGTAACCGACATACGGCGTCAGCCTCAGGGTCGAGTTGCCTTTTCGGTAGGTCCAGTTGCCGACGACGCGATGAAACGTGGTGTGAAAGTCGACCGCGAAATCACGGTTGCGCCCGCCGCCCGTGGCGATCACCTTCAGGATGTCGTCCGAACCGAACGCCATGATCGAGCCGGTGGATTCCGCCCCTTTTCGTCCGAAGTCCACGCGCGCCTGGTAGTCCCAGTAAACGGGAAGAACCAGCAAGGTGCCTCCTTCAGGATCTTTCGGGAGCACCAACGGCAGCAGCGCGTCGATGTAGCTTCGGCGCGCCGCGGCGGCGACCGAGATCTGAACCGTGACCGGCACCTCGAGGAACAGCGACGAATCCTGAAGGTCGACTTTCACGACGCCATGCAAGGTCTCGACTGAGCCGCGCCGGGTGGACACGTCGACGACTCCGCCCACGGCGCGGCCGTACCTCGCGCCAAAACCTCCTGGGTAGAAGTCGATCTTGTCGAGGAATTCGCCGTTGACGATCGAGGGTCCTCCACCCAGGTGGTACAGCAGAGGAATCTCGACACCGTCCAGGAAGGTGAGCGTCTGACTCGGTTTGGCACCGCGAACGACGAGCGCGCCACCCAACAGTGCGGCGCGGGCGACGCCGGGGAAATTCTGAACCACGCGCAGCGGGTCGCCAAACGTGCCAGGAATCTTCTGAAGCTCTGCGCGCTCGAGGCTGCGGCGAACGACCTCCTTCTTTTCGCGCTGTCCTCGAACAACCGTCTCGAAGCCGACGACTTTCGGCATCACGTAGTAGTCGATTTCGAGGGTTTCGTTCGCAGCCAAGGTCTCACGGGTGGTGTACGGCTGATATTGGTTGCCGATCACCTTCACCTCGCAGTCGCCTGCGTTGAGCTCGAGATCGAACAGGCCATTGGCGTCAGAGGTCGCCTCACCATCGCCAGCGCTCTCGTTCATGCACCGCACGATCGCGCCTTCGATTCGGCTGCGGCTGCCACGGGCGATCAACCTGCCCTTCAGATGGGCCTTGGGTGCGGGGGGCGGCCCGGCAGCGAGATCAGCGGTTCCCGCGTCGACCACCTGCAAGTTGAAGTTGTAGACGTACTCAATCTGAATCGAAGCAGGCAGATGATCGACTTCGGCGGGCGTGAACTTGAACGCGCGCACGGCCGTCAACGCCGCGTCTTCGAAGGCATTTCCCACCCCCTCGATCACCGACGCTCCGCTGACGCTGCCGTCGGCCGCGATGGTGATCAGCAAGCGGACACTGGCGGTCAACCCATCGAGCTGCGCTTGAGGTGGGTAGACGGCCTGAACGAATTGGGTGAGAGAAGGTTCCTTCGTCAGCACCGGAACATGCATCCCAGCGTCGAGCTCGACCCGCCGGGCGCCCTCGTACTGGGCCGAGGCGGCAGCGCTCAAGGACAACGCAAGTAGCACGAGCAAGCGCATCGACAGGGTGGGTTTAACCTCCGCACACAGGAAAGCAAACCATCTGTGTTCATCAGTGCCGCTTGAGCATGGCCACGACGCGCGCTAAGCGAGCGGCTCATGGCGATTGACCCGAAGCTGCTGGAGATCCTGGCGTGCCCCGAGGACCACGGCGCCCTGCTCTACTTCACCGCCGAAAACGCGCTCTACAACCCCCGGCTCAAGCGCTCTTATGCTGTGGTTGACGACATTCCAGTGATGCTGATCGAGGAAGCAAAGGCGGTCGACGAAGCTGAGCACCAGCGGCTGATGAAGAAGGCAGACGTCGAAGGCATCACGCAGAATTGGACGTGACGTGATCGACACCCACTGCCACCTCGACGT
>JANOHG010000282.1:0-3332 GCA_031406375.1 Archangiaceae bacterium
CCCCGCCCCCGCGAGCACCAACAGCGGGCCTTCGGTTGTCTTCACCGCCTCGCGCTGAGGCGCGTTGAGGTGACTCAGGTCGATCAACCGAGCGCTCAAACCGTTACTTGACCGAGCACTTTCCACTGCGGCAGCTGCCCTTGCCGCAATCCTTGTCGCTCGAGCAGCTTCCGTCTGGCGCGTTCGCGCACTTGCTGCTGCGGCAGCTGGCTCCACCGCAGTCGCGATCTGACGAGCACGATGCGCCCGCCGAGGTCGCGCACTTGCTGCTTCGACAGCTGACGCCTTCTCCACAGTCGCTATCCGACGAGCACCCACCGCCACCCACCGAGCACTTGCTGCTTCGACACGTTCCCTGGCCACAGTCGCTAGCCGACGAGCAGTTCCCATCAGGAGCATTCGCACACTTGCTGCTTCGACAGCTGGCTCCTCCACAGTCGCGATCCGATGAGCACGACCCACCGGCTGCCGTCGCGCACTTGCCGCTGCGGCAGCTCACTCCGGTGCCGCAGTCGCGATCCGACGAACAATCGGCCCAGGCAGAGCCGGCCAGAGCCACCGTCAACAGCAAGAGGAAGTGTCGCATGCAGGACACCTCACCACACCCCTTCACGCTATTCCCGCATTTCTCGCGGCAGACGAAGCGGTGCACTAAGAAGGAAGCAATGGCCAAGGAACTGAAGGCCCGAGCGATTCCAGAGCCCCAAGAAGCGCGGGCGATGGTCGCCGGACTCGATCGCCGGGGGTTCACCGAACAGCTCGCCAAGCTTACCCAGAGCGTCTCGTCGGATCCGGGAAACCCTGGCAGCTACGCCTGCAGTGGGTGTCAGCGCTGCGCCAACTGCATGTTCTGCGAGACCTGCGACAGCTGCTACCAATGCACGCACTGCATTGGCTGCCAACTTTGCAACAACTCGACCCACTGCGTGTCCAGCAAGTCGCTGCACGCATGCGCGTATTGCGTCCAAAGCGAGAACTGCACCAACTCAGCGTACGTCACGCTTAGCCGCAATCTCTCTGACTGCACCTATTGCTTCGGGTGCGTTGGCTTGACCAAGAAAGACTTCTACATCCTCAACACTTCGTTCGGCCGGCAAGAGTATTTCGTTCTGACGAAGCGCCTGAAAAAGGAGCTCGGGATCCGCTGATCACTCGAGGCCGCGCGCCGCCAACTCGAAGTCGTCTTCCCCGCGCAGATGCCCGACTTCGTGAAGCAGGGTGACGCGAATCTGTTCGATCAGCTCTGCTCTCGTCTTCACCGATCGCGCGAGGTTCTTGCGGTAGATCGCCACCGAACGGCAGGGCCCACTCTTGCTCTTCACTTCCGCGTCGTCGCACGACTGATTCAGCGGCGGGCCGCGAAAGAGCCCGAGGATGGTCGGCGACAGCGGCGGCTCGCCCGACGTCAGGTCATCACCCTTCGGCAGATCCTCGACCTCAACCGGCACCCCACTGAGATCCTTGCGCATATCCGCTGGGAGCCCGGCCAACGCCTTCTTCAGCTCGACCTGGAACTCTTCAGCCGACAGCAACACCGGAATCGGAAAGTCTTCCGGCGCTGCAGCCTGCGCTATGTGGAAGTGTGCCTCGGCCTCGACCTGCTTGCCATTGCGCTCGAGCAAAAGCCCCAAGTGGTGGTGCGCGTGCGCCTTTCGATCAGGATCCTCGAGCTGAGCAATGAATGCAGCCTTGGCCTCACCGAACCGACACAGCTCGAAGAGTGCGACCGCGCGCTCGTAGCCGGCCTCGGGGTCCTTTGGCCGCTTCTTCATCACCCATTCCGCGCGCTCCAACGCGTCGGACGCTTGGCCCAGATCGTTGAACGCCATCGCCGACAGCCTCCCGAACTGCACCGCCGTTTCATGGTCGTTGGTCGACCGGGCTACCTCGAGCCCGCGCTCGGCATACAGCGAACCCAGCTCATCGTTTTCACGGCCCGACGAAAGCTTCACCGCGTAGAAGTGCGCCGCCCCAAGCAGCGCATCCAGCGAATCCGGATCAAGTGCCAACGCGCGGGCGTAACCAAGGCGGGCCTCGTCGTCTCGTCCCAAGGCAGCCAGCGCGTTGGCTCTCTCGGTATGTGCCAGCACGTCATTGGGAAAAAACGCGCTCGCCTGAGCCGCACACGACAGCGCCTGCTCGAACTGCAGATCATCCGCGTATTCGCGCGCCGCATCCAGCGGCAGCCTGCCCTTGGCATCACACACCGACAACGGCTGCCCATGCCGAGCGCCCACCGTGGGCTCGGGCCGCGCAGCAGGCGTGAACACCGCCAGCGGTACCGGCAACGAAATCGACGCATCCTCGGCTGCCACTTGCGGCGGGCACACCACCGGCTGAGGATTCTTGCAGGCGGCCAGCGCAATCGCAGCGCCTGCCACGGACCACAGAACTCTCACGCCGTCTTCTTCTCTTTTTCAAAGACCAGCTGCGGACCCTCGCGTCGCATGATTACCCCGTCAGAGATCCGGCATTCCTTGATCCCTTCGCGGTACGGCACGTCGTACATAATGTCGAGCATCGCATCTTCCATGATTGCCCGAAGTCCGCGCGCCCCAGAGTGCCGCCGCATCGCTTCCTTCGCGATCGCGCGCAGCGCTTCTTTGGTGAAGCTCAGCTTCACTTTCTCCATCTCGAACATCTTCTGGTACTGCTTTACGAGCGCGTTCTTGGGTGTGCTGAGGATCGTCACCAGGTCGTCCTCGCTCAAATCGTTGAGCGTCGCGATCACCGGCAAGCGCCCAATGAACTCGGGAATCATCCCGAACTTCATCAGGTCTTCAGGTTCGACCAACTTCAGCAGCTCACCGACACTGCGATCTTCGCGCTGAGCGAGCTTGGCCCCAAACCCAAGACCCTTCTCACCGACCCGCCGCTTAATCACTGCGTCGATTCCGTGAAACGCACCGCCACAGATGAAGAGAATGTTGGTGGTGTCGACCTGAATGTATTCTTGCTGGTTGTACTTCTTGCCGCCGCGAGGCGTGACGTTGGCGCGGGTGCCTTCGACGATCTTCAGTAACGCCTGCTGCACGCCCTCGCCCCCCACGTCTCGGGTGACAGACGGCGAGTCTCCCTTGCGTGCGATCTTGTCGATCTCATCGATGTAGACGATGCCGCGCCCCGCCTTTTCAACGTCGTAGTCGGCGTTGTGCAGCAGGTTTTGAATGATGTTTTCGACGTCTTCGCCCACATAGCCAGCCTCGGTGAGGCTGGTCGCGTCTGCGATGGTGAACGGCACATTGAGAAACCGCGCCAACGACTGGGCCAGCAGCGTCTTTCCAGAGCCGGTCGGGCCGAGCAGCAAGATGTTCGACTTGCTGATCTCGATG
>JANOHG010000288.1:0-4516 GCA_031406375.1 Archangiaceae bacterium
CCGGCGGGTTGGCGCAGCTCGTGCGCACGCGCACTGCGCCGCTGCAGCCCTGGCTCAAGCAGGTCACGGGCGGCGTGCTGGTGCAGGTCATCGTCTCGACCGCGCGCCGCGCACACCGCCACGCTGCTGAAGAACGGAAAGGTCTTCATCGCTGGCGGTTTCAACTACTCGTCGGGAGCGCAGACCCGCGTCACACTCTCTGGCACCGAACTCTACGACCCTGCGACGAATACCTTCGACAGCGCACGCGAGATCTCGATTTCGTCAGGACAGCAAAGATTCCCGCTGGCGTTTCACACCGCCACGCAGTTGCAGAATGGACAGGTGCTGATTTGGGGTGGCGAGTCGTCTTTGGGCGGGGCGGCGAACACAATCTCGCCTTCGGCGATCATCCTCGTCTACGACCCCGACGTGAACGACTACGGCAAGGCACTTTCACGCAAACCACCCGAGCCGAGCGCGATCGCTCGCACGCGGCATCGGGCGGTGATGGACAAGAACGGGAAAGTGCTCATCGTCGGGGGCGAGACGCGCACCGCTGGCCTGGTTCCAGTCGATCAGGTCGAGTGGTTTGATCCCGCGACCAACGACTACAAAGTGGTCGCCGGAGTCACGCTGCCACGAAAGGAGCCCGCGATCGCTTCGGTGAAAGGCGGAGACTTCATCGCCATCGCGGGTGGCACCGACGGCACCGCGATGACGAATGAAGTCGTGTACTTCAAGTGGGACGGCATGGGGTTCAAGCGAGAAATGCTGGCGGTGCCTCCTCGACTCGCTCTGCCGGGTCGTCGCGGAGCATCGGCAGCGACCCTGCGCGCTGGGCTCGATCTGATCGTGCTTGGAGGCTATTCGGATCCTGATCCGACCAAAGTCACCCCCATCGCGTCTTCCGAGATCGTCGGAACCACCACCGCGATGGTCACCCAAGGGCCCGCCATCGGGCCCAGCGGCAGCATCGGAAGAGGGGACATCTGCACGGTGCAGCTCGCCGACGGCACCGTGTTCGCGATCGGAGGTCTCACCGTCGACATCCCCGGATCCGCAGGTCGCAGCGATGGCACGACGGTGATCATCACATCGAGCGCGGCAGGCGCTGCCCAGGCCGTCGTTGGGGCCCAGCTCGCGGTGCCGCGCCATCTGCACACCTGTACCGCGCTCAGCGATGGCACCGTATTGGTGCTGGGCGGCCTGAATGATCAGATCGCCACCCACGAAGTTCTCCAGGATGCCTGGATCTACCAACCCGCGCCGACTGCACCTTGACGAGACCTCATGCGACTTCCTTGGTTGGTTTTCAGTTTTCTTGCCGTCACATCGTGCGCGCCGAAGCAGATTCCGATCCAGGTCAGAATCGCCACCACTTCGTGCGAGGCCGCGTCGAACCCGTTTCAAGGTGTGCAGTTCCTGCGGGTGCGCGTTACCGGTGATGGCATCGAAGTGCCGCTTGATGCTGTTGCTCCAACCGGAGGGATGACCCGCGAGATCACGATTCGGGAAATTCCCGCCGGAAAGAATCGAACGATTGATGTGCGCGGATTCGATTCGGATCCGTCAATGGGGGGCAAGGTGCTTTCGATCGGCAAATCTCTGCCCTTCGAGGTGTTTGACGTGATCCAAGATCCAGGTGACAACCCGCCGATCGCCGTCAGCGTCTTCTTGCGGAAAGTAAACGCCTTCACTCGGCCTGCTGCCGAGAATTCCCCGACCGACTGTAAGACGATGAAAGTCGCCAGGGCAGGTCACACCGCGACGGTGTTGAAGAACGGCAAGGTCTTCATCGCAGGTGGCTACAACTTCACTCAGGGCAGCTCAGCACGGGTGTCGCTTTCAGAGACTGAGATTTACGACCCAGCAACCAACGCCTTCGAGCCGTCGCCGCGAATCGCCATCGGCACGGGAGGCAACATTTGGGTTCCGCTCGCGTTTCACACCGCGACGCTGCTCAAGAGCGGGCAAGTGCTCTTCTGGGGTGGAGAAACCTATACCGGAGCGAACAGCGTCCCGAATCCGAGGGCAACCATCATCGTTTATGACCCCGATGCCAGGGCCTACGGAGCCGCGAGGAATCGCGTCAATCCTCCACCCATTCCCCGTGCGCACCACCAAGCGGGTCTGGATTTGAACGGGAAAATCTTGATCGTGGGAGGCTTGGGCGCCGCGAACACCGCTCCGGTTGACAAGGTCGAGTGGTTCGACCCACAGACGAATCTCTACGAAATCGTCGATGCGGTCTCGTTGCCACGGAAAGCAGCGGCAGTCAGCCCAGTGCGTGGAGGAGAATTCATTGCGGTGGTTGGAGGAACGGACGGCACGATGATGGCCAACGAGACCGTGTTCTTCAAATGGGATCTGGGCAGCTCTGCCTTCAAACGTGAGGTCGTCGCGAATGCCCCCCGGCTGGCAGAGCCAGGTCGGCGCGGTGCCGCAATTGCCACTTTGCGCGATGGAATCGATCTGTTGGTTCTCGGCGGGTACTCGGATCCGAACATTCAGCTGCCGATCGCATCGTCCGAGATCATCGACACTTCCACTTCCAGGGTGGCGCCCGGCCCGTCAATCGGCTCGAGCGGGCCCGGTGGCAGGGGTGACATCTGTGCGGTTCAACTGCCAGACGGGAAGGTGCTTGCGATTGGTGGCTTCACCGTCGACGGGCCAGGGCCTGAAGGCCGCAGCGATGGGTCGACGGTGATCATCAACTCAAACGCCTCAGGAGGCGCATCGGGAATTGGCGGCCCCGCACTTGCGGTTCCGCGCTACCACCACACCTGCACAGCGCTTTCCGACGGCACCGTTCTCGTGCTCGGCGGAGTCAATGAGCAGGCCAATGGAACCCGCGAGATCTTGAACGACGCGTGGATCTATCAGCCGATACCGACCCCGTGAGCGCCTACGCCTGAGCCGGAGGAGGAGTTACGGGGGTGGACGGAATTTCGGGTGCAGAAGCGGCAGGGGGAACGGCGCTGACAGCAGCCACCGTGGCCTGGTTGACCGCGGGGGTGGTGGCTTCGCTCGCTTCGTGCCTGACCTGAGCGTCCTCGGCGACCTTGTCTTCCTCTGCCTGATTCGCGTTGACGTGCTGATCGCTGGCCGCCACTTCGTCAGCCGTGAGCTCGACACGCTCGGCACGGATGCCGCTTTTCGTCTCGAGGTCCTTGATCGCGCGCACCATCAGATCGCGCTCAAGCATCAGACGGTTCACCCGCCGCTCGATCGCACGGAACTTGTCCTTCGCCAGCGTTCCTTCCTGGCGGGCGATCTTCAGCTGATGGGTGGCAGCGTCCCCGCGCCCCTTGGAGTTCTTCATCGCCTTTTCTAGGTCTGCGATCCGCTGACGGTCCTTCGCAGACGCAGCCTCGGCGCGGTTGATCCTCTCTTTGTCGCCTTCTGACAGCTCGCGAATGACCTTTTGCACCACCGGCGCTGCCGCCACCGGCGTCGCGGGAACTTCGGCAGCAGCGACCTGCGCTGCAACCGGTGCAGGTGCGGCCTGGGCAGTAACCGAACGACGCCCTTTGCCGCCCTCGTCGCCCTTCAGCTTCGCAACCTGCTCGAGCGCCTGTGACAATTCCATTCGGGTGTGCTCGAGCTGAATCGACGCTTGGCGCTCGACTTCCGCGCGGGCCTTGATCAGATCGCCATCGGCCTTGCCGGCCTCTTTCTGCTCGAAGACCTTCTTCTTGACCGTCTTCAGCTCGTCCTTCAGCTCAGAAAACTGTTTCTTCACGTCGTCGAGTTCCCTGCGCTTCTTTTCCAGCTCGACTTCGGCTTTTCCGCTGCTGCGGTCGACGTTCATCGACTGCGAGGACGTGATCGCAGGCCGATCGCCATCCAAGGAACGCACTGCTACCGGTGCATCCTTCCTGCCCATCAGCAGCAGGTAGAGGCAGACGACGAGAGCTGCAGAGACAAGGACGAGCGCAAACGCCACGGGTGACACTCCTTGATGCTTGGAAAAGGAGCCGCGGACCTAGCTCAGCGCGCGCGCTGCAGCAAGCGTGCGGTCACGTCTTGATCGAGAAGAAATCGCGAATTTTGGCGAGCAGATCTGCCTCGGTTCGGGTGCGCCGATTGGTTGCTTCGAGGTCGAGCCCTTCGCGAACAGCGACCAACTCGACCTTTCGCCGTGCGAGGACCTTTGCCACGTGCTCGGCGAGATCCGGGCAACGCTGAATCACCCCTTTGAAGATCTCTTTATCGAGCCGGTAGCATTCGACGTCCGACAACGCGACCACCGTCGCCGAGCGCTTCTCGCCGGTCATCAGCGACATTTCTCCGAAGAAGTTGCCGGCCCGCAACTGGGCGACTTCCTTCTCGATGCCCGAATCGGACACCCGAATTGAAACCTCGCCCTCGTCGATCAGGTATAGCCAGTGGGCCTCGGCCCCTTGGCGGGTCACCTCTTCGCCGCGGGTGAAGGGCGCGTAGGTGAGGCCGCGCGCGAGCTGTTCTTGCTCAACCTCGGACAGCGGTTGAAACAGCTCGACCCGGTTGAGCGCCTGGCGGCGGCGCTGCAATT
>JANOHG010000294.1:0-1974 GCA_031406375.1 Archangiaceae bacterium
TGAAGGATGACATGGCGACCGCGGCGGTGATGTATCTGAACCATGCCGGAACGACGCGGGATCCCGCTGTCGAACTCGCCAACTACCAAAAGGGCATTAATCACCCGAAGTTTGGATCGTTGCACAAAAGCAAACAAGCCATCTACCTTCGCAAAGGGATTCGCATCGCAATGCTGACTGGCGAGGTGGGGCTCGCGCGCCGGTGGTCCGACCAGGCAATCAAGGCGGCGCCCGTGGATCCCCATGTCTGGGCCAGTCGAGTGCTGACCGCTGCCAATCCTGCGATTGCGCTCGACGCAGCCGAGCACGCCTTTCGGCTCGAACGGTCAGCTGATACGTATTGGGTTCGGGGCACGACGCGCATCGCAATGAATCAGCCAGCAGGCATTAATGACATCGTCGCGGCGGTAGACCTAAATCCGAAATTCTATTGCGCCTATTTCTTGATGTGGATGAAGGACCCAATTGCCTACCCGCACCTCGGCCCCCTCGAGAATCTTCGCGCCGAGTGTGAACAACAAACTCGGGTCGGGCGAAACCCGTCGCGCGATTAGAAGTGACAGTTTTTGTCAACGGGCGGGTTCAGAACATTGCAAAGGCCTGACACCACGCTGCGTTTTTAGTCGATGGCGGTGGCTCGTTATTTGCACCCGCAGCATCGAAGTTCCCCTCACCACCGGAGTTCAAATTGAAGAAGCCAGTTCTCAAGCAGGGTTTTACTCTCATCGAGCTGATGATCGTCGTGGCGATCATCGGCATTCTCGCTGCAATCGCCATCCCGAACTTCATCAAGTTCCAGGCGCGTTCAAAGCAATCTGAGCCAAAGGCCAACCTGAAGGCATTGTTCGTCGCTCAGAAGTCGTACTTTGCCGAGAAAGACACCTACTCGTCTTCGGTGTCCTACATCGGCTTTGTCCCTGAGCGTGGCAATCGCTACGCGATCGCCAACGGCGGCCCTGCAGCCTCCTGGTCCAGTCGTGCAGGCATATCTGAAACTGTCAGCTCTGGCCATGTAGGCTTTACGGTTGACACGCTAAAGGGCCACCTTGCGATCACTAGCCTCGCGATCACCAACATCACCTCGTCGAGTGCAGGGAATGGCGAGGGCACCTGCACGGAGCTTGCCGACCAAGGCTGCGTCGTCGGAGGCAACACAGGCGCTTTCCTTGGCTTGGCGGCCGGGAACATCGACAACGACACGAGCCTGGACACCTGGTGTGTCAGCAGCATGACGACCCAGATCGCAGCCAACAGCACTGTGGGCGCGGAATCCGAAGCTCAGAGCAACGGCGCAGGCATTCCCGGGAACAACATCAACGACGTTCGCTAGTGCCTACGTCAAATGCGGGAACTTCGGTTGCCGCATTTGGCGCACCTATAAAAAGCGCGCCCACAGTCAGACGCTTTACTCTCATCAAACTGATGATTGTGTTAGCGCTTATCGGAGTAATTGTTGCAATTGCGATTCACAACTTATCAAGTTCCAAGCGCGCTCTAAGCAAGTTGGGCTATCGGGAAGAATCAGGGAGTCACTACCGGTTGATGACTGGGCTACGTGAGAGGGTCGCTGCATGGACAAGCTCGCAGAATTCCCAAGGAACATGACCGAGTTCGAAGAACGGTTTTCGTCGGACATGCTTTTGTTTAACGCAATGACCTTGAGCTTCCGCGTGAAATGCTGATGCGCGCTGCGGTGACCGTGGTGGGGCTGTTGGGGTGTGCGCTGCTGAGCGCAGCCCCTGGGAAGCCCGACAACCGAGTAACCCTTGAAGTCGTGCCCAACCCGCTGGTGCTGCGGATTTTGGCTCGCAGTCAACTGGAGTTCGTCGCAGATCTCTTCTGGGTTCGAATGTGTAACATGGCGGGCCGTGCCGAAACCGCGATCGAAAGCGCGGCGCTGCTGCCAATCGCCAACCTGATTGCGGACCTCGCTCCGCGGTTCAAGTTTCCTTACTTCGTGGGTGGGGTGATGGC
>JANOHG010000310.1:0-1457 GCA_031406375.1 Archangiaceae bacterium
GCATCACGCCGCGGCCCTTGATCAAGATCTCTCCATCGGAAGCTATCTTCACCTGGGTGCCCGGCGCAGGTGGCCCGACAGTTCCGAACTTGAAGCTGTCTGGCCGGGTGACGAAAGAGAAGGCGCTGGTCTCAGTCAGGCCGTAGCCTTCGAGAATCAGAATGTCGCAGGCGTGAAAGAACTCGGCCATTTCGCGCGAGAGCGCGGCGCTGCCCGAGACGAAGTACCGCAGCTGCCCACCAAAGCGGGCCTTGAGCTTCGAGAAGACCAGCTTGTCTGCGATGGCATTCTTGATCGCCAACAACCCACCGACGGGCTGTCGCGCCTGCCGCAGCTTGCTGACCTCGCGGCCGACACTCAGCGCCCACTGAAAAATCTTGTACTTCAGCCCACCGGAGGCCTTCGCGCCGCCGACGACCTTGTTGTAGACCTTCTCGAAGATGCGGGGCACCGCCGCCACGAAGGTCGGCCTGATGACCGCGAGGTTTTCCACCAGCTTGTCGACCCGCCCATCGACCGCCGTCTGAAAGCCGATTTTCAGCTGAGCGACTTCGAGCACCTTGCCGAAGCTGTGCGCGAGGGGCAGCCACAGGTATTGAACGTCGTCGGGCCGAAGAATCTGCAAACTGTCGATCGCCTCTGCTTCGTACACCCAGCAGTCGTGGGTCAGCTCGACGCCCTTGGGCCGGCCGGTGGTGCCCGAGGTGTAAATGAGTGTCGCCAGCGAGTCGTTCTTCACCGACTTGCCAATCGCTTCCCACTCGGTGGCCGACGCTAAACGACCCTTCTCGAGCAGCTCGGCCATGCTGATGACCCAGCCGTCGTGGCCGCCTTTGCCGTCGATGCTGATCACCTTGCGGACCTTTGACAGGCTCGCCTTCTGCGAGAGCAGCTTCGCAATCTGCTCTTCGTTCTCAGCGATCACGAACGAGGTGTTCGAGTCCTGGATGATGTAACCGCAGTCATCGGGGGTGCTCGAGGGGTAGATGGTGGTCGTTGCGCCACCCGCGCACAGAATCCCGAGGTCGGCGCAGATCCACTCGTACCGGGTGCCCGCGAGGATCGCGACCCGTTCTTCGTTCTGCAGGCCCAGCGCGCGCAGCCCCATCGAAATCTCGCGTACGGTCACCCCAAAGTCCTTCCAAGAAACCGACTTCCACGTTGCGCCTTCCGCGTACGAATATGCGGTGCCGCCAGGCGTCGCGCCGATGCGGAAGTGAAGCAGCTCGGGAACGGTTTTGAAGATCTGACCTGGCAAGGATGGCTCCTAACAGCAAAGAAAGACGGCCGACCTTTGCGGAGGACGCCCGGGCAAGCAACCCATAAACGCGACGCGCCACCCTCTGAAAACAGAAGGCGCGCCTGGGGAAGACTTCCAGCGCTCGCCGGCGGCGTTACTTGCGCGCGGCGGCTTCGGCAGCCTGCTTCTCTTTGTACTTCTTGATCATCTCTTCCTG
>JANOHG010000348.1:0-3943 GCA_031406375.1 Archangiaceae bacterium
GCGTTCAGTACGTCTTGTTTGATCAGCTCGGGCTTCAGGCGTCGCGCTGCGAACCGCTGGTGGCGCACATCTTCCGAATACCTTCGGGATCATCGGCAGCAGTGGCTGCCGGGCTGACGTGCCGTCGGCTCGTAATACAACACCGTGTTGCAATGTTGCGTGGGGCCCAATCGTGACGACGACTGAAACACCTCTCGTGCGATCGCGCGCGGGCATGGTGGCGTTCGCCGCAATCCTGTGGGGACTGTGGCCGATGTTCCTCGCTTCCTCGCATCTCACCGGGCGTCAGTCGGCGATGGTGGTGTTCGCAGTGATGTTGTTGCCCGCGCCGTTTGTCTTTTCACGCGCGGCGTGGCGCGACCGACGCGCGAGGGTTGCGTTGGTCGCAGTGGGAGTGCTCGATGCCGGCAACGTGATCTTCTACTTCTCTGCGCTGGAACGGGGCCCGGTGGTGGTTGCGGTGCTCACCCATTATCTGGCTCCGCTGATCGTCGCGCTCGCGTCGCCGTGGGTGCTGAAGGAACCGCTGTCTCGGCGGGCAATCTGGGCTTCACCCGTCATCCTGTTGGGGCTCGGGCTGGTCGTCGGGCCGGGGCAGGGTGAGGTGGCGGTGATCACCGCCGTGCTCGGGGCGTCGAGCGCCGTTTGCTATGCGGGCCTGGTTGTTTTCAGCAAGCGCGCCGCAGTTGCCTGGTCGCCGCTTGCGGTGACTTCGCTGCGCGCACCCGTCTCGTTGGTCGTCGTGCTCGCCTGCCTGGGCAGTTCGGCGCTTCCGACCCGCGTCGATGCGGGGTTGGGCATGATGGTACTCGGCTCGGTGATTTCCGGACTCATCGCGGTGGTGATCTTCAACTTCGGGCTGCGCGGCGTGCCTGCGCACCTCGCCGGCATGCTCACCTTCCTCGAACCGGTGGTGGTCGCGGGGGTGGGCATCGTGTGGATGAACCAGTCGATCAGCATCGCAGCGGCCGCAGGTGCCGCGCTGATGCTGATCAGCGGGATCTGGGTGGACAGGGAACGGCGGCACCAGCAAAAAGTTTGAGGACGCGTACGAGCGTCGCTGTCCGGGTTGGCGATCAACACCGCACTTGATCTGGATCAAGGCGGCCCCAGATCGACCGAACGATAGTTCACCTACTCGAAGGCAGGTGGCTCATGAGCAATTCCGACGCACCCGCACAACCCACCGCGCCCCAGCTCGCAGAGCTCGCCGTGCGCTGGCGCGTCGCCCGCACCGCGGCGATCGAGGCGCCCGGCGACGAGCGCGCCCAGCAGCGTTGCGCGTTTGACAACAGCCTGCGGCTAGGAAGGGGGTTCGCCCGCTTTCACCGCGCCGAGGTGGATCCGCAGCATCTGCCCGAAGTGCTCGCACGGCTCGACGCCCCCTGCCTGCAGGGAAGCTGGTCCGAGGTCGACGACGAAGCGGGTTATTGGCTGGCGCGTTCACCGTGTCGGGAAAAGGCGGCCGCAGGGTACTGCGATCACTGGCGCGACGCGATCGACGGGCTGGTGCTGGGGCTGACCGGCGGCGTGCGCCACACCCGCCACCAGAGCGCAGGGCACGGCGGCACCGGCTGCCTCGACGTCTTCTACGTCGACCCTGAAAGCACCCTGCGCTACGGCGCGATCCCGCCCGAGCTGACCGATGGGCTGGCGTCAATCCGCAAGCTGGTGCAGCAGTTCAAGGGCGGCGCCGAGGTGAAGTTTCTCGGAGTGTCCGAGGGCGAGTTGCTTTACGAGCTGCACGCCCCGCGCAGCGAAGCGGCCTGCGGCGGAGGCTCGCAGACGCTGCAGCAAATCGTCGAGCGCTGCCTTCGCAAGCGTTTCCCCACCCTCACCCCGCGCGAGCTGTCTCCTCGCCCGGTACTTGACCCTGCCGCTCAATCTCAAGGAGCACCCCGATGACCGCTTCTACTGGCCCCGATGCGACCCGCCGCGCGCTGCTCAAAGGCTTGCTCGGCGCCTCGGTCGTTGCCGCTTCCGACGCCGCAGCCGCGCCGCTGCGCTTCCTAAAGCCGCTGCAGGTCGACAACCCGCTGGCGCACTACCCTAACCGCGGGTGGGAACGGACCTATCGGAACATCTTCAAGTCCGATTACTCGTTCGTCTTCCTCTGCGCTCCCAACGACACCCACAACTGTCTGCTGCGCGGGTACGTGAAGAACGGGATCGTCACCCGCATCGGGCCGACGTTTGGCTACGGCAAGGCCGAAGATCTCTACGGCAACCGCGCCTCTCACCGCTGGGATCCGCGAATCTGCCAGAAGGGCCTGGCGCTGGTGCGCCGAATCTATGGCGATCGCCGCGTGAAGGCGCCGATGGTCCGCAAGGGCTTCAAGGATTGGGTCGATCAGGGTTTCCCGCGCGATCCGCAGACGGGCCGACCGGATCCGAAGTTCCTGCAGCGAGGAAAGGACAAGTGGCTTCGGGTCGGCTGGCAGGAGGCGTACGACTACGCGGCGAAGGCGCTCGACAACATCACCCGAACCTACTCGGGCGAAGCGGGGAAGAAGCTGCTCGAGGCCCAGGGCTACGACCCCTCGATGATCGAGGCGCTCGAGGGCGCGGGGACTCAGACGATCAAGCTGCGCGGGGGGATGGCGTTCCTCGGCGCGACCCGCATCTTTGGCCTCTACCGCTTTGCCAACCTGATGGCGCTCGCAGACGCGAAGGTGCGCGGCGTCGGGCCCGACAAGGCGATCGGCGCGCGCGGTTGGGACAGCTACAGCTGGCACACTGATCTGCCGCCCGGGCACCCGATGGTTACCGGCTCCCAGACCAACGACTTCGATCTCTTCGCGGTCGAGCACAGCAAGCTGCTGCTGGTGTGGGGGATGAACTGGATCACCACCAAGATGCCAGATTCGCACTGGCTCACCGAGGCGCGGCTCAAGGGCACCAAGGTGGTGGCGATCACCGTCGAGTACAGCGCCACCGCCAGCAAGTGCGATGAGGTGCTGATCATTCGCCCCGGCACCGACCCCGCACTCGCGCTCGGCCTGGCCCAGCAGATCATCGCGAGGAAGAAGTACGACGCCGATTGGGTGGCCAAGAACACCGACTTGCCGTTCCTCGTTCGGCTCGACACCCTCAAGCCACTGCGCGCCGAGGATTGCATCGCCGGCTACGTGCCGAAGCGGCCCGCCAACCTCGACTTCATCGAGCCCGGGAAGAAGCCTCCGCCTGTGATGACCCAGACAAAGCAGTCGGTGAGCGCGGCGATGGCCGACGACTTCCTCGCTCACGTCATTTGGGACAAGAAGAAGAACGCGCTGGCAGTGGTGACCCGCGACGACGTCGGTGGCGCGTACAAGACTCGAGGATTCGACGCAGATCTGCGCGCGGCAAAGAAGGTGAAGCTGCTTGATGGAAAGGAGGTCGAGGTGCGCACCTCGTTCTCGCTGCTGACGGAATACCTCGACGCCAACATGACCCCCGAACAGGTGGAGAAGCTGACCGGCGCGCCGGCGAAGGCGATCAGCGCGCTCGCCGAGCAGATCGCCGCCAATCCGGAGAAGACGATCTTCGCCAACGGAATGGGGCCCAACCAGTTCTTCAACGCCGATCTGAAGGACCGGGCGATCTTCCTCGTCGCCGCACTGACCCGGAACGTCGGCTTCGTTGGCGGGAACGTCGGCAGCTACGCGGGCAACTACCGCGCGGCGCTGTTCGGCGGCATCCCGACCTACGCGATGGAGGACCCGTTCAACCCCCAGCTGGATCCGGCCGGCAAGGCGGCGGTGAAGAAGTACCTCCACTACGAGTCGCTGCACTACTTCAACTACGGCGACCGCCCCCTGCGCCAGGGCAACACCAACTTCACCGCCAAGGGGCACATGCCCACGCCGACCAAGGCGATGTGGCTCAACAACAGCAACTCGGTGATCGGCAACGTCAAGTGGCACTACGACGTCGTTCACAACACGCTGCCGAAACTCGAGTT
>JANOHG010000354.1:0-3882 GCA_031406375.1 Archangiaceae bacterium
TGCCGACCGCGGTTGTCAGCAACCAGAAACTCATCAGCGTTCCTTTCATTTCAATGGGTGCTTGGCTGTACGCGAACTCGAGACCGGTGGTGCTGACGAGCACTTCCGACAGCGTGAGCAGCACGTAAGGCCCCAGCTGCCAGGCGATCGACAGCTTTTGTCCGTCATCGATCGGCATCTGTACTGCCCCAGCGGCAAGCCACGATGCGACCGCGACGAACATGCCAATCGTCATTCGGCGCAGCGGAGTCAGTTCCATTCCCGCACGCTTGAAGGCCGGGTAGATGATCCCCGAGGTCAGCGGAATGAGCAGCATCACGAGCGTGGGGTTGATGAACTGCATTTGCGAGGGTTCGAAGACCATGAAGCCGAGGTCTCCATCCATCTTCTTGGCTTGAAGCACCCAGGTGGAGGCCTTCTGATCAAACAGCGCCCAGAACAACGGAATGGGAGCAAACACGAGCAGCACTCTCAACACGGCTTTCACTGCGCTCACGCGCGCTTCAGTATGGGTCGCCACGGCGTGGTGCCAGCCGCCCTTCAACGCAGACAACAGCACCCAGAGAAATGAGTGCGGGTTAGGGCCGGTGGGCGGCAATTTGACGTAGTGGTTGCGGCCAGCCCAGAAGATGACCGTCGCAATCAGCATCAATACGCCTGGGATTCCGAACGCGACGGCAGGTCCGTAGCTCTTGAGCAGTTTGGGAATGAAGAGCGAGGCGAACAGTGAACCGAAGTTGATGCTCCAGTAGAAAGCCGCGAAGACCTTGGTCACCAGGTGTTTGTTCTTGTCGGTAAACTGGTCCCCGACGAGAGACGAGACGCAGGGTTTGATGCCACCGCTGCCCAACGCAATCAGTGCGAGACCACCGAAGAAGCCCCATTTGTTGTCATCGAAGAATGCCAGACATGCGTGACCTGCGACGTAGATAAGCGACAGGTAGAGGACTGTCTTGTATTTGCCAAGCCAGCGATCTGCGAGCCAACCGCCGAGCAGGGGAAACAGATATGCTCCAACCACGAAGTCATGAAAATGCGACTTCGCGATTTGCTCGCGAAGCGCGACATCAGGGATTTCGTTGCGAAGCAGGTAATCCGCAAGAAACACCACCAGAATGTTTCGCATCCCGTAGAAACTGAAGCGCTCGCACGCTTCGTTTCCGATGATGAAAGGAATCTGACGAGGAAGTTTCTCGCGGGCTGCTTCACTCACTCGTCAATGACCGACTGGCACGAGAAGCCGACGATGTGGTTGATCGCGCAGCTGCCCTGTGCGAGGCACGCGACGAACCCGCCCGAATAACCCGTCAGCGATTGGAACATGTTGAGCTTATAGGTGACTGCCGCGTTCGCCTGCTGAGGAAAAGCCCACTCAATGACGTAAGAAGCATCGCAGCTGGAGTCAGGGCGCAGCCCCGATTGGCCAGGCAGGTACCCATAAACCGTGTGGCTGGTGGGAGGCCCAGCAGTGCCAGGCGCGGTCTGGACAGAGGTCGATACTGCCACCTGGTAGTTGCCCGATGCACAGTCACCCGTGCCACCGGTGGTGACGACTCGGGCTCTGCCTGTCGCACGGCAAACCACGGTGCGCGCATTCGCAGATGAAACTGGGACGATCGCACGACGAACCACCGTTGTTTGTCCGCATGGCGCGACCGAGCCGTTCGCCATGTCGCAACTGCCGACGGGCAAGCTTCCACGGAACGTAGGTTGCGTGGATTCTTCAAGCCAACCCACCTGCTTCAGGTGGCCTTCGAGCCCTGCGCGCCGCGAGACAAGCTACCGGAACGTTAGTGGAACCGGGCTGGCGCGCAGCATTTCGTCTCCGACTCCCAGGGATCCTTCGGCGTTCAGCCCGTTGCAATACAGCTCGCCACGAACTGTGATCGCGCAGCGATGAAACCGGCCCACCGCAACCGTCGACCAACGTTCGGTGCCAATCGGGCCGGGCAAGGGCCTGTTTATCGTTTCTCCGTTGCCGAGTTGGCCCTCGAGGTTGCGGCCCCAGCACCAGAGCACGCCGGATGATTTGAGGCCGCAAAAGTCGGCGAAGTTGATTGAGAGCTGTTCCCAATCGGTCGATGCATCCACCAGAGTCGGCACATCGCGAGTCACGGGCTGCCCCGCCGAGTCGAACAGGATTCCCCAACACCATAAGGTGCGATCGCTTTTGATCGCGCAGGTCGAGTTCTGGGTGGTGTGGATTTGTGCCCAACCCGAACCGGCAACTTTCCTCGCGACTCTGAATTGACCTGGCGCGGTGTTGCCGAGTCCGGCTTGTCCGTCGGTGTTTCGACCCCAGCACCAAAGACTGCCGTCGACCTGAATCCCGCAGGCGTGGCCTTGACCGATGTCCACCTGGCGCCAGAAGGTGCCGGGCGCCGATTGACTTGGGCTGGGTCGATTCACGCCCGCACCCGGGAAGGGGTCATCAAGCCCAAGTTGGCCTTCGGCGTTTGCGCCCCAGCACCACAACGTGTCGTCGACCAACACCGCACAGACGCTTCCAAAATGGAGCGACAACTGCCGCGCAGCCTTCGGCAAGCTCACCAAGACCGGGCTCGGTTGGTTCTGATTGTTGCCCACTCCGAGCGTGCCGTCGCTGTTCGTTCCCCAACACCAAACCGAGCCGTCGAGTTTCAACGCACAGGAAGCGTTCTCGCCTGTGGAGACCGAGGTCCAGTTGGAGCCTGCATCGACACGTACGGGGGACGATCGGTTGATCAAGCTTCCAATGCCAAGCTCGCCACGGGTGTTGCCTCCCCAACACCACAGCGCTCCGTCGAGCAGTGCGCAGGTGTGTGCCGAGCCCGCGGCGACCATGGTGACGCCGAGCGTTGGCGCACCGCCACCGTCGGCGCGGAAGAGCACCTGGGCCTCTTCCACACACCCGGTCAGTGCAACCGACAGCAGCACGCAGAGTATTCTTCGCAAAGGCCACTCTCGCTTCAAGCTCTGGATCGTCATCCACCCCGCATTGCCTTGGGATGAAAAAATTACTTTGGGATGCAAATGCCCAGGAGCAAAGCCCATTCCCCCGACGTGTGCTTCTTGCCTACATGACCTCGCGGGCTGCGGTGAGCTTCGGCGGTTGGCTTCTGCATCCTGAACTTCGATGAGAACAGTCGACTCTAAAAGCCTGGTCTTGATCCTTTTGGTTCTCCTTGGCTGTTCGGGGGAAATCGAAATCCCCTCGAAGGTCGATGATCCGAAGCCCGACGTGGTGGTTCCAGGCATCGTGGATCCCGTTACTCAGGCGTGCGCAGTGCGTGCGGTGCCGACCCAGCCGCTAAGAAGGTTGTCCTTTCAGCAATATCACAACGCATTGACCGATCTGTTCGGGCCAACACTGTCACCGCAGCTCCTTTCCGGATCACTGTTTCCTCCAACGGTGATCGCCCGCGGCTTCTCGAACGACGCAGACGCGAACACCGTCAACACCACTCAAAGCAACGCGATCGAAGACAACTCTGAGCGGATCGCCGCGGTCATCCTCGCTGCCCCCGAGTCGTTCGCCCGTGGGCTGCTCACGGGGTGCACGCTAAGCACGCCGTTCACCGACGCACAGGTCGACGTATGCATCGATGGCTTCATCTCGCGGTTCGGCACGGCGGCCTATCGCAGGCGGATCACCACCAGCGAAGCGGCGGTGGCCAAAGACGTCTACACGCTCATTCGCCAGAGCCAGTCGGCGGTGAAGGCGTGGGCGACGGTGGTGCAGTTCTTTGTCCAGTCGCCTGCGCTGCTTTACCGGGTCGAGCGCGGTGGCCAAGCCGTGGCCTCAGCACCCCAGTTCCTGCCTCTGACCGACGAGGAAATGGCGAGCCGGCTGTCATTCTTGTTCATCAACAGCCCGCCTGATGCGGCGCTGCGAGCCGCGGC
>JANOHG010000444.1:0-5885 GCA_031406375.1 Archangiaceae bacterium
CCCGGAAGCGGGTGCCACCCGTGACACGCAGCTTCTCGGCACGGCCACAAGCGACACAACGACGACGATAATATAGCCTTCTCATTAGTACATCAGGGGTCACGGCACGGCCACGAAGATTCACAACGGAAAGGACGAGCATCCGCTGACCGCGCCCACACCCCATGAATCGAAGTCTCAAGAGAGGAAAGGCGAATGAGTCTCACGACCGCGGTGCAACGTCTGGTTGCAACTCCGCCCCGCAATGTCGGAGGGGGAGATCTGGTGACGCGAATGCTCGCAGTCCTCGCGCTGCTGGCGATGATCGCGCTGATCGCGCTGATCGCTCCGCAGGCGGCGACGTCCTACCCGCTGATCAAGATCTGCCTACTGGTGCTGGCCGAGTTCGGCTTGATCAGCTTGATGCTGGGCTTATTTCTCGGTTCGAAGACGTACTTCGCGGGCGTGCAGCTCTTCGCCGCCTCGTTGTCCATGCTCTGGCTCACGACGCGTACCCAACCCTGGCTCGCGATCATCATCGGCTTGGGCTTTGTCGCGGCAGGGGCGATGACCGTGGTGACCCGACGCAGTCGCCTCAACGCCCTGCTCGACCTGAACTCGCTGGGTGTCCCGCTTGAAGAGGTCGAAGCGGCCGAAGCCGTCGCGTCAGCCGACCCCAGCCTCAAGCCGCTGACCAATGGGGGATCCCGATGACCGCCCAGGAACACGCGCTGCTCGCGCATTCGTCGAATGGCGCGTTCGCGCTCGAGGCCGAAGCAGAGTCGAGAAAAGAGAGGAAAAAAAAGAAGAAGAAGCAGAAGAAGGCCCAGCAGCACGCACGCCAAGAGCTCCTCGCGCGGATGAACGCCGAGCATCCACGCCTCGACGGAGTGCAGTCGGCCGAGCTCGGGAAGACCGCTGTAGATCCGGCGCAGCCCGCGCTGCGGATTCAAGCGTGGCTTCGCCAGGTCTCAGCGAGCCTCGACACCCAGCGGATCCTCACCGCCCACAAGTCGAGCTATTTGATCGCGATCAACTGCGTGATGCTCTCGATCGCAGCACACTCGATCTACCGCGGACTCGCCGCTGGACCGCTGCAATGGGTGCTGATCCCGCTGGCGTTGACCAACGTTCTTTCGCTGACGTTCGCGATCCTGAGCGCACAGGTAAAACAGCACACTTCGGCGATTGATCAACTGTGGGCGATGCCGGCCGACGACTACGAGCCTGCCGTCACGTCGATGCTTCAGAACCGCAAGCGCGCCTACGAAACGCTGAGCAGCGATCTGCACGAGCTCGGCGCCGAGTTGAGCCAGCGGCAGAAGCACCTGCGATCGGCGTACCGCGTGCTGCTCGGCGGGGTCGCGGCGTCCGCCTGTTTGTTCGCGCTCAGCGCTGCGATGGCAGCAGGGGCCTGAGGTGCGCAACAGCCATTGGCCCACCGCTGCGCTGATCCTGCTCTCACCGGTGATTGCCCTGGCCGAAGCCGACGGCTTCACCCTCGTCTTCGTCGGGGGCTCGCATGGCGCTGGGTCGACCGCGACGCTGACCTCGTTGAAGACCCGGCTGGAGTCTTTGGATCCGACGAAGGCGCTGGTGGTCTTCACCGGCAACTACAGCGACGGGGAACTTCCCACCGAAGGGGCCGATAACCGTGGGAACGCCGAGCGCAACGTGCTCGCCCATGTCAGCGCGACCGGGGACTTCTTCAAGCGTGGCGGCAAGGTGTACTTCCTCGCCGGGCATCGAGACTTCGCCGCCGAAGGAACGGCTGCAGTTCGACGAATGCGAAAGCTGCTCAACGCTTCCTTCGAGGTGCTGATTCCCCAGGAGGAGCGCGAGAAGAACGAAATCGACGTCATGCCCGAAGCGGCCTGCGGAACGGCGACGATGCTCGAGCTCACCGACAAGATTGGGCTGCTTCTCGTCAATTCCCAGTGGTGGATGCAGGACTGGTTGGCAGACCCGAGCTTCAACGACGGCTGTGAAGCGAAGACGCGCAAGTCGTTTGAAGGCAACCTGACGGACAGGTTTCGCAGCTATCGAAACCGCCGGCTGATCATCGCGTCGCACCACCCGCTGCGCAGCTACGGCGAGCTGGGCGGGGCTTTCACCGCCAAAGCCCACTTCACGCCGGCACCGCTCGTGGGTACCGCGTGGGTGCTCGCCCGGCAAAGCGGACTGGTGCCGCAGCACCAGAATCACCCCATCGTTCATTCCTACGTCGAGATGGTGCTCAACGAAGCCGAGCGAAATGGCTCGTACGTCTTCGCCTCGGGCCACGACGCCAACCTTCAATACCTGGTGCTGAACAACCAGGCCCAAATCATCGCGGGCACGTCGGCGCAGATCGCAGAGCCCACCGTGGCGGCAGACACCGGAGATTTCGCTGCCGCGACGCCGGGCTGGGTCGAGCTGGCGCTCGAGGCTTCGGGCCTGGGCGAGGCGCGCTTCTTCTCGGCCAAAGGCGAGCCGCTGTTTCAAAAGGCGCTGCCCAACCTCGCCGAGCTTGCGAAAGCGTTGACCAAGCCACCGAATCCGATGCCGCAAGGCCCGTTCCTGGCTGGTTACTCGAAGCACCACGTCTGGGACATGCCGGGGTTTCTCCAGCTGTTCATCGGCTCGTATTACAGCGATGCGTTCGGGCTCAAGCTGCCCTACCCCGTTCTGGACCTGACCTCCGAGCAAGGCGGCCTCAAGCCGTTCAAGGCGGGCGGCGGGCTCCAATCGAACAGCATCCGGGCGCACGATCCTCAAGGCGGCGATTGGGCGATTCGCGCGACGACGAAGGATTCAAGCAGGCTGCTTCCCCACCCGCTCAACCAACTCACACCGGTGGGTCGGCTGCTCGATCACGGCTTCACCGCCACCCATCCCGAGGCGGCGCTGGCGATGCCCCCGATGGCGCAGGCACTCGGGCTGCTGCACCTGCGCCCCAGGCTGATGTACCTGCCTGACCAGGAGGCGTTGGCTGAGTTCCGCGGCTTCATTACCGATGAAGTGGTGATGCTCGAGCAGCGGCCGAACGAACTGAAGGAAGGCCGCGCATTGCCAGAGCACCTGGGCGGCAAGGATTCGGAAGGCAAGACCCGATTCAAGGACTACGACCAGATGGTCGACAAGCTGCTCGACAAGCCGAATTCCCACCGCATCGACCAGGAAACGATGCTGCGGGCGCGGCTGCTCGACATCCTCGTCGGCGACTGGGACCGCCACCGCGGTCAATGGCGATTTGCGGTGACGACCAACGGCGATGGAATCAAAACCTACACTCCGATTCCCCTCGACCGCGACCAAGTTTTCGGAAACTACGACGGAATCGGATTGATGATTGCGCGGCTGATCGTCCCCCAGGCGCGATCGCTGCAGCCCTATACCGGAAACTACGGGAGACTCGGCTGGCTCAACTACAACGCGCGAGATGTCGATGCGCTGATGTTGAACCGCGTTCCCCGCGACCGCTGGATGACAATCGCCGCAGAGGTACAGACGGCGCTCACCGACGAGGTCATCGATGCTGCGCTCGCGACCTGGCACCCGGAAACCTTCGCGCTCGACGGCCAGAGGATTGGCGCCGCGCTCAAACTGCGGCGCGACAAGCTGATTCGGGCCGCTGAAGAGTTTTACGAGTTGCTCAACGAAGACGTCGACATCGTCGGATCAACGCATGATGACCAGTTCGATGTTTGGTTTGAGCACACGGGCGCCGTGCGGGTCGTGGTTCGCGGACAAAAGAAGGACGCGCCCGCTTTCTACGACCGGCTCTTCCAGCCCCACGAGACCGCAGAGCTGAACCTCTACGCGCTCGAAGGCGACGATGTACTGGCGGTTCACGGAACTCCCCACACCAAGATTGGAATTCGCTTCGTGGGTGGAAAAGGCAAGGACGCGGTTCTGGCCGCCGACGCCTCGGACACCGAGCCGATGCGCGCGGGCGCGATTCACGTCTACGACAGCGAGAATGGCGCAGACATCGCACCTTCGATCGCAGTGGGAGACCGGCGGTCGAACCTCGCGCATCTCAACCAGTACGAGCAGCGCGAAAATCACGAGCCCAACTACGGTTCATTCATGCCGGGCTTGATGATCAACCCCGACGACGGTGTGTATCTCGGCGGCAAATACACCCACATCCTGCAGGGGTACAAGAAGCGCCCGTTCGCGGCGCGCCACGACCTAACTGTTTACTTCGCGACCGCAACGCTGGGCGCGGCCGTCGAATATTGCGGCCTCTTTCCGCAGAGCGCCGAACTGCTTGATCAGCAGCTCGAGCTGTCATTAAAGACGCCCACCTATACGCGCAATTTCTATGGCTATACCAACGAGCTCACCGACTCGACCGCGAGCGCAGACTTCCATCGCGTTCGGCAGGCACGGTACGAGGCCCGGTACGGGCTGTCGTATGGGTTTGCCGGCGATCGCACTCGGGTGGGCGCGCAGGTGGTTGGCCAAGCCATCGTCACCGAGCCGACAGCAGGCCGGTTCGTCACCGTCTCACCCGACGTGTCGCCGAGCACTCTGGGGCCAAGGTACTTCGCAGGCGCGCGCGTGTTTGCCGAAACGAACACCTACGACAGCCTCTCACTGCCCAGACGCGGCGTGGCATTGCACGGTTCGGTCGAAGCCCGGTACGACCTTGCCTCGGGCAACCAGCTCTCGACGATCTACAAGGCTGCGGCGGCCACCGCGATTCCATTTGATCGCCATCAGCGCTTCGTGTTGCTGACCCGCGCAACCGTCGAAGGAATTGTCGGAGAGCACCCATTCTACTTCGCGCCAACGTTGGGCGACACCCAGCTGCGCGCGTACCACAAACACCAGCTCGCGGGTGACGTAGCGTTCGCACACACCACCGACCTGCGCATCGACGTATTTCGCGTCTATTCTGTAGTTCCAGGAACGGTTGGAATCAACCTCTCCGTCGATCACGGCCGGGTGTTTGGTTCGTCGATAACCAGCAACACATACCACCTCATCTGCGGCGGTGGCGTGTGGTGGTCAATCGTAGACATTATTGGCGTCTCAGTGAATTACCACCGGAGCCTCGACGGTGCTCAACGCTTCAGCCTCGCCGTGGGCCCGCTCTTCGCCAACACCGGATTCTGACTGACATGACTGCTCTGCTCGCGACCCTTCCTTTGCTCTTTTCGTTTGGCGTGATTCCAGAGGGAGCTCCAGAGACTGTCACCACCGACGGCGGCGAAGTTCCGACGGCCGTACCTGAACTTACGCCATCCATCGCTCCCATTCTCGCTCCAGAGCTCGTTGCAGAGCTGGTTGCAGATGGCGGCGGCGGCCCGGTTGTCGCCCCGTCGTCGCTGTCGGTCTACAATGTCGATCTTCCCGTCGAGGCAACCGTCACCGCCGGATCGTTGGGGCTGTTTTTTATTGTCGACTTCCTGGTCAAACCGACACTCGAAGGAGACGTGTCGTGCCGTCGTCCCGTCGCAAATGGCCGCTGCAATCCCACGGACCTTTGGGAAGTCGACCGGTTCTCGGTAGGTAAAACATCCCGAGAATGGGAGATGTTCGGCGATGTCGCATTGACCGCGAGCATCCTCGCGCCGTTGGTTTATCTAGGTCTAGAAAGCCTCGCACTGCCAACCACGACTCCCTGGGGCGACTACGCCAACGACTTGCTGGTTGTGAGCGAAGCGATGGCTTTGACAGGCGCAATGCAGTCATTGATGAAGTTCGCGTTCAGACGCCCTCGTCCTGCGCGGTACCTCCTCGAGGCGGGCCCATTGAGCAGTTTCGACCTGGAGCTTTCCTTTCCATCAGGCCACACCGCGCTGGTGTCTGCCGCGACCACCGCATTGACCACGACAATCTTTCTTAGACATCCAGAGTCCAAGGTCCGGCACGTGGTGCTGGGCGGCGGCATCTTGCTGACCACGCCCGGCACC
>JANOHG010000461.1:0-1858 GCA_031406375.1 Archangiaceae bacterium
GGCATGCTCTGGGTCGAATCGGTGCCCTCAGGAGCAGAAGTCGAAGCGTTCGGCTTGAGCTATGGAATGACCCCGGTCGCCGAAGTCGAGCTCCCCGCTGGCCGTTACCTGGTTCGGCTCACCCGACCTGGATTTGCCCCCACCGCGTCGTTCGCTGAGGTGATGGCCGGGCAGTCGGTGAAGGTGCGGCAGACCCTCGATGGCAATGCCGAGCTCGTCGCCGTTCGCGCCAAGGCCGAGGCGCTGGTCTCTCGGCAGACCTTCGACACCAACGCGTTGCCTCCAGGAGCAGTCGATGTCGCAAAGGCGATGAAGGCGCGTTTCCTGGTGATGGTGGCGGTCACCAGCGACACCAAGATGCAACCGAAGCTCGAGCTGCAGGTCTGGAATGCGAACAGCAGCGATCGCTTGACTGGCGTGAAGTTCGACGTCGATGCCGATGGAAGAGGTTACGAGACTGCTGCCGACGCGGTGCACGCGTGGATCTCGCGCCCCAGCCCGGTCGTAGTCGTCCTACGCAAGGTGGTGAAACCTTCCGATGATGCAACGGTGTTCAAGAAGTGGTGGTTCTGGACGGCGGTGGGTGTGGTGGCGGCGGGAGGAGTAACGGCCGGAGTGGTGGTTGCTGCTCAACCCCGTAGTTCTGGGGCTTTTAACGCAGCTCTCGGCCAGCCGTAGGATGCTTGTGGTCTTCGAGTGAGGTTATCGTTCCCCCCAATGACGTACCTTTCCAGAAGCCTTGTTGTCCTCACCCTGCTCGCCAACGCTTCCTGGGCGGCTGCTCCTCCGGCAACCCGCCGCATCAGCGTGCTGGTCGTACCGATGGACAAGGGCGCCGAGGCGCTGCAGCTGAAGCTCGAAACGTACATGCTCGAGACGCTTCGCGAGTACCAGGGTCTGACCATCAAACCCACCGATGAGCTCTTCGGGAATCCTCCCGATGAAGTGGCCGAGGCTTCGCTCAAGCGCGCAGAGACAGGCTTCAAAGAAAGCAAAGACGCCTTCGAAGCCCGCAACTACGAAGACGCCGAACGGAAACTTCGCGCCACGGTTAAAGAGTTCATCAAGGCCGCCAGCGCCCTGAAGTCCTGCGGCCACCTCTGTGACGCGATAGCGATGTACGCTGCGGTCCTTCAAGCGCGTGGCGACGTCGAAGAAGCCAAGATCGCGATCCTCGACCTGCAGGCGTTGGGCCCCACCTTCGAGCTCGATCGCAAGAAATTCCCCCAAGAATTCATTTCGCTTCGCGCCACAGTGGCGACCAGCCGCAACGCTCAGCTGCGCGGAAACGTCACCGTCAAGACCAAGCCCAACGGCGCCCGCGTCTTCCTCGACGGCGAGTTCATGGGCTACACGCCGATCAAGCTCGAGACGCTCGCGATCGGCAAACACATTTTGCGCACCGAACGGCCCGGCTTCAAGCAATGGGGCACCCTCGTCGAGGTGTCGCCCGAAGAGACCGGGCTGAGCCACGATCTCACCGCAACCTCAGGCTACAAGGCGTACGACTCGGTGCTCGACAAGCTCGCAGGCGAGGCGCTGAAGGAAAAAGGCGGCGCCACCATGACCTCGCTCGCCAAGACACTGGGCATCGACAGCGCGCTCGTTGGCGTGCTCAAGCAGATCAACGACTCGGGAAGAAGTGAGCTCGTCCTTGGGCTGTACGACACCAAGAACGGCACCCGCCTTTCGGTGAAGCGGGCCAACTTTCAGGGCGACGAGTATGGGCAGCTGAAGAACGAGCTGGGCCGCATGGTGAATCACTTGATGACAGCGGCTGAAGGGGGAACCGAGAAAGTGTCGAAGTCGGGTGACCCGCTCGATGGGCGCCACGGCACCGAAGATTGGAACGCTGAAG
>JANOHG010000497.1:0-1136 GCA_031406375.1 Archangiaceae bacterium
ACGCCGTTCTCTGCGCAGATCAGGGCCGGAAAGATCCGGGCTTTGGCCGTGACATCGAGCAAGCGCCTGGCGTCGATGCCAGACGTGCCGACGGTCGCTGAGGCAGGCTATGGTCAACTGGGGCTTGCTGAAGGCCAGTACTTCGGGATCGTTGCGCCGGCGCCCAACGCCCGCTGCGCGAGGTGCGCAGCGACGCGCGGCTCAACCTGATTGACGCCGTCACCAGCGCGCTCGATGGTCCCAGAGAAGTGACGGTGTGCTTCGACTCGCACCTCTACCGAGGCAATCGGGTGCGGAAGGTGAGCATCGGTGAGTACGACGCTTTCGAGAGCCCCAACTTCCCTGTGCTGGGGGTGCTGGGCGTCGAAACCCGCTTCGCTGAAGGCCTGTCGCGCAAAGGAAAACCGCAGCTGGTGGCTGAGCTGGATCCACGGGTGTTCTTGCTGAAAATCTTTCCCGGGCTCGATCCGAGCCTCGCGATGTCGTTGCTGCCGAAGGTGCGTGGGTTGGTGCTCGAGGCCCACGGAGCGGGAAACTTTCCGTTCTCTGAGTCGGCGGGCAGATCGCTGCTTCCTCTTTTCAAGGAAGCCAGACGCCGTAAAGTGCCGGTGGTGGTGGTGAGCCAAGCCCATCGAAACGGAGTCGACCTCGCGCTCTACGCATCGGGCAGTGCTGCGTTGGAAGAAGGTGCCATTGATGGAGGCGACCTGACTCCTTCCGCGGCAGTGGTGAAGCTGATGCACGCATTGGCCTGGCATCGCAACGCGAGTGCGCTCAAGACCTACGTCGAGAACCCGGTTGCAGGAGAACGAACCTGATGGAGCCCGCATGGGGCTGCTCGTATTGTTTCCTCGCGGGTGTGGTGAAGCGGGGACCGGCGTGGGCAGAGCAGCGTGCCTGCAAGACGCCTTAACAGTCTCCTCGGCTGGCAAGGGCTGGCCAGACACGGCTGCCTGCGTCCGCAACGTCAGCTTCCCTCGGTGGGGCCTGGAAGCCATCAGTCATCCCACAAAATGAACTCGAGACGGTGCTTGCTGGCACTCGTGGCCATTCTTAGTATCGGACCTTGAGCATGTCTGAGGACAAGACGTCGGTACATTCGATCACCGATCTGCTTGGCAAGGCCAAGGCTGTCA
>JANOHG010000523.1:0-2080 GCA_031406375.1 Archangiaceae bacterium
CGCCACCGACCCGTTGAAGCGCAGGCTTCAGCTGAACTTCAGTAGATTCCCTTCATCGACGGATCCGCGAGGCCGAAGTCTCTCATCGCCTGCCGCATGAAGAAGGGCGCTTCCTCGTATTTCGACAGCTCGATGCACGCCTTGTTCGACGTGCAGGTGCACAGCGAGCTGTCGGCTGGGTTGCAGCCGGGACGACTGTTCAGGATGCCGCCCTGCGGAGTGATGAAGCTCACCGAAGGGTCGTACTTCACCCGCGGCTGCCCGTTGGTAATCGTCGGCACGTACCAATCGGGAGTGCCATCGAGATCTGCGTCAGGACCCGGCGTCACTTCGTACGCGCTGGCCAGCAGCCCGTTGCCCCACTCGAGCATGCGGGCCGAAATTCCCTTCTCGACGCGCTTGCCGAGAATGGTCTCTTTTCCGTAGGTCTTCGCGATGTAGACCTTGCCCTTGGGAAGGTGCAGCTCGATGCGGTTGGTAAAACCGGGATCCGAGTCGGCGCCCTTTTCCCAGATGTTCATCTGGTTGAGCCAGGTCTGCTGCTGGTTCTCGGGCAGGTACATCAACGTCCACGCAATCAGGAACTTCTGCTGTTCCCAACCCACCTGAGGGTCGATCGCCATCGAGCTTGCCGGAACCGCCTGGCACTGAAGGCTGTCCTCCTGCTGGAAGCAGGTTTCCGGAGCGGCCCTCCACCACTGCGTCCAGCCAACGGCCTTGGTCGGGAACTGAGTGACTTGATCAACAATCGGTCTCCCGTTTGCCGATGCGACACGGGGGCCCTTCAGCAGCTCGTCGCCGGTCAGGTTGTTGCCCAGCCACCGGCGGTAGCCCTCAGGGAACAGATCCGCCATCGAGACCGAGCGATACCGTGCATCGAGGAAGTCACGGCGGGATGCGCTGATGAAGTTGTCGACCGACTCGGTAAATAGCATCGCCGTCCACGCCTTGTCGTAATACGAGCCAGCGTAGATGGTGTATTCAGAGTCGTACTCGCCTTTGTTCTCGGCCAGCCCGTTCTCGAGTGGACGACCACCGAAAGCGACGTTGCCGAAGTAGCCGGTCGCGCCGTTGGGCATCGTCATCACCGCCTGCCCAGCGTTGCCTGCCGTGTCGATGGTTGAGCGCAGAATGCTCACGCCACCTTGAGTGCCCATCTGGTGCGGACCCGACTGTGGGCGCGCCAGCTGCTTGGCGAAGTGATCAAACCCGAGGCCGGACGCGAGCATGTTTTCGCCGAACAGCTCGACCGACAGGTACGGCCAGAGCGAGTCGAAGTCGTAGCCCTGGTCGAAAGAGAAGTCGCGGTAGATGTTGGCGATCAACCCAACGCCCTTCGCCGCATCGCGAAGCTTCTCGTTGTAGCGGGTGAGCGACCGCATCGACGCGCCCCGCACCGTGAACGTCATCCGGTTGCGGCGGTAGTTGTCGAAGATGTGGTTCATTTCCTGCTGGGTGATGAGGAAGTCGAACAGCTCGTAAGGATCTGCTCCGTTGTCGTGGCGGTAGACGCTCAGATTGCCAAGGTCCGCCCATCGGTCAGTCGCAAACCCGTACGGCACCCGAAGGCGCTTGTTCGGATCAACGCCATGGGTTCCACGACCCGAGCCCGGCTCGGCCATGTCCGCCCACGAGACGTAGTCGACAGGCTGCTGCCGGCAACGCCCATAGACTCCACCGACCTCGACCATCAGCCCATCGAACATCGGGTGCCAGGCGCCGTTGAGCTTCTCGTCCCAGCGGGCGGGCTTGAAGTCTGCCACGGTCACCGGCGCACAGTTGTTGATCAACTTGAACTCGGCCTGCAGCTCTGAATAGTGAATGTCGCGCGAGTCATTGGGATCCATCAGCGACGGCGCGCCCACTTTGAAGCGGATGCCGAGGATGCCGCCGAAGTTATCGAGCTTATCCATCGCTCCGACGCCGCGGGGGGTGCCCGCCTTGTACGAAGGATCTGCAAAGACCGACACGACGTCGCCGTAGAACATCCGCGCGGCAGCGAAGTCATATGCCCCCAGACCAATCAGGTCCTGGGTGGCTTCACCCGCGTAGTCCATCGTCGACGACTGCATGAACATCG